>CALGRC010000001.1 GCA_937959315.1 uncultured Clostridia bacterium
TCAATGCCGCGCAGCGGATTAACGCACTGCGGTCAGCGCCTCCCACGGGGAAAAAGTCGGCAGCCAAACGGTTCCCATAAGTAATCGTACCGGTTTTGTCCAGAATCATCGTATCTACGTCGCCGCAGGCTTCCACCGCTTTCCCCGACATTGCAATGACATTAAAACGGGTAACCCGGTCCATGCCGGCAATGCCAATCGCAGAAAGAAGGCCGCCAATGGTGGTTGGTATCAAGCAGACAGCCAGGGCGATCAGTGTAGAAATCTGGAGCTGGACAACGGAATACATGCCAATTGGGTACAAAGTGACAATGACAATCATAAAGATGATTGTCAAAGATACCAGTAAGGTATTCAGGGCGATTTCATTCGGCGTTTTTTTGCGCGATGCGCCTTCGACCAATGCAATCATGCGATCCAAAAAGCTGTTTCCTGGATCGGAAGTGATACGGATTTTCAGCCAGTCGGATACAATTGTAGTACCCCCTGTAACGGAACAGAAGTCGCCGCCGGATTCCCGCACAACCGGGGCCGACTCGCCGGTAATGGCAGATTCGTCAACGGATGCAATCCCCTCGGTGACCTCGCCGTCGCCAGGGATGATTTCGCCCGCGGAAACCATAACCACATCGCCTTTTTTCAATTAACTGCAGAGAACATCCCTGGTTGAACCATCTGCACAAAGCAAGTGTGCAGTAGTTTCCTTCTGTGTTTTTTTCAAGCTGGCTGCCTGTGCTTTTCCGCGTCCCTCAGCCACCGATTCAGCAAAATTTGCAAATAACACGGTGACAAACAACACAACACAAACAATGATATTATAAGCGCGCAGATTGCCGGTATCGATGTCCCCAAATAAGCCAGGGAAAAAGGAAAGCAGCAGCGTAATGATACATCCCACTTCCACCACAAACATGACGGGGTTTTTCATCATGTACCTGGGATTTAGTTTTGTAAAAGAGCCGATAACAGCCTGTCGGAAAATTTCCGGCGTAATCAGCTTCTGTTTCTGTGTTTTATTCATAATCGTGATTACCTCCTTATGCCCACAATGTCAAATGCTCTGCAATCGGACCGAGAGCCAGAGCCGGGAAGAATGTGAGCGCTGCGAAAATATACACAACAACCACAAGAATAATTGGGAATGCCACCGTATCGGTATGCAGTGTACCAATAGATTCATTCACGAACTTTTTCTTCATCAGTGAACCGGCAATCGCCAATTGAATTACGATAGACAAATACCGGCCGAAGAACATCGCAAGACCCGCGGTAATATTCCAGAACATAGTGTTGTCAGCCAAACCTTCAAACCCAGAACCATTGTTAGCTGCGGAGGAAGAATACTCATAAAGTACCTGCGACAGGCCGTGGAACCCTGGATTGGTAATACCCTCAAGCCCTGCTGACGTAGCAACCGCCAATGCTGAAAATGCCAAAATCAGGAACGGGTGGATGATGATACACAAAGCGGTAAGCTTCATTTCGCGGCCTTCAATTTTCTTACCCAGGTATTCCGGCGTACGCCCAATCATCAATCCGCAGATGAACACAGCAAGAATTGCATACATAATCATATTCATCAGGCCGACGCCTTTGCCGCCGAATACGACGTTGAGCATCATATGTAACAGCGGAATCATACCGCCCAGCGGCGTCAGTGTATCATGCATGTTATTTACCGTACCTGTGGTAAATGAAGTTGTGGTCGTAGTAAACATCGCCGATTGGGCAATACCAAACCGGACTTCTTTTCCTTCCATGCTTCCCATAGATTGGTTCAGGCCGGCTTCTGACAGCGCCGGATTCCCCTGCGATTCGGCCCAGAAGCAGACAGCCAGGCCAATGAGGAAAATAATGCCCATCGCTGCAAAAATGCCGCGGCCTTCCCGCCCGAACAAGCGGACTGACAGACTGGGGCGCAGGCTGTTTTGGCTATTTGAAAGAACTGCTTTTGCCTGTTCGCGTTTGCGGTCGCGGACCATTTTACCAAAGGTAATCACACAGGCGCCCGGTAGAATCATCATAGAATATAGTTCAATTAAATCGGTCAGCATGGTCGGGTTTTCAATCGGTGTTGCAGAGTTTGCGCCAATAAACCCACCGCCGTTTGTCCCTAAATGTTTGATGATTTCCAGCGCCGCAACCGGGCCCATAGCGATAACCTGTTTGGCACCTTCAATGGTATCTATCACAAGATTCCCAGTGAAATTTTGGGGAACGCCCTGCCATACCAAAAGCAAACCGCCGACAATTGAAAACGGAAGCAGCACACGGGTGGTAACCCGGACTAAGTCTGCAAAAAAGTTTCCGACGTTATCCTTTGTTCTGCCTGCCAAACCGCGGATAAACGCAATACAGGCAGCATACCCGCTTGCCGCGGATACAAACATCATAAATGTAATAACCAGCATCTGAGAAAGATAGGATAATCCACTTTCGCCGGAATAATGCTGCAGGTTTGTATTAGTCATAAAACTGATAATGGTGTTAAATGACAAGGATTCTTCCATTGCCCCAATCCCGTTTGGGTTCAGTACAGGGATGGATTGAATTCTTAAAATGATGTAACCCAGCAGGATCATGACTGCATTGGTGCCTAACAGCGACAATGCGTATTTTTTCCAATCCATGCCTTTTTGCGGGTTGATTCCGCTTATCTTATAGATAAGGCTGTCAAACCGGTCGAATACCGGATCGGCAAATGTATGTTTTCCGGATGCAATATGATAAAGGTAAATCCCTACCGGAATGACCAAGACCATATAAATGAGAATGGTCAACACAAGCTGAAGCATTTGAAGTTCCCCCTTTTTGCTTTAAAATTTTTCAGGATGTACCAAAGCATAAACCAGGTACCCTCCCATGAATAAGACAATTACGCCAAGGACATACAACATAATACATTCCCCTTTCATTCATCTGAATCGACTTGTTTTTGGCACCAGTAAACCAGCAGTGCAACCAACCCGCAACAGGCAGCCAAAACAGCCAGCATGATGACATCTAACATACGCATATCCTCCTTTGGTTTTCATTCATTTACTGTTTTACCATCATTCAAATTAAAGTGGCCTAAAGCTTTTCTGTTTTGTGTTAAGTTTTTATAAAGATGTATAGATTTGCGGGCTGGCAGTATGAACCTGTCAGTATTTTTGCGGATAGTTTTGTATCAGAAAGAGAAAAAGCCTTGACTTTTTTTGTGTTCCTTGCTATAATAAAATTTGTTGCTGTGCAATATCAATAAAAATGGACGGGTATCGAAGTGGTCATAACGGGGCTGACTCGAAATCAAGTGAAGTGATAGGAAACCTAATTGGCTGAAATCCGCTTGTTTACTGGGTTTTTGTAACAATTAAATAATATCGTTTTTAGCAGTTCCCAAAGAAAATTCCCAAAAATTTTCATTGTTTTTCCGGGCTGTTAAAATATAGGGAGAAGTATCGAAGTGGTCATAACGAGAACGACTCGAAATCGTTTTGGCGTGATGAGCGCCACGTGGGTTCGAATCCCACCTTCTCCGCTCTTGGTCGTGGTTTCTGGGTAAACAGAAACCACGATTTTTTTGGGAATTTTTTGGGAACTCATAAATTGATGGCTCCCGCAAGGGTATCCAAGGATGAAGTTTTAGAGCTTGCATCCAAGTGGGAATAGATATTTGCCGTTGTGGAAAAATCGCTGTGTCCAAGCCATACTTGAATATCCTTTAAGGTGATGCCGTTTTGCTTGCCTTTATTGAGCAGCAGGCTGGCGCAGGTATGGCGCAAATCGTGAAAGCGAATCTTTCTCAAGCCATGTTTTTTCAGCAGATTGCTGAACGCTGACGTGATATAATTCGGCAATATCAATTCGCCTAATTCATCTACCATCACATAATTAAGCCATTGTTTGCTGTAAGAACGCTTGAATTTTTTTCGGTACAACTCTTGCCGTTCCTTATGCTCTAAAAGCCGCGCTTTCACCATTTCATCAAGCGGCAGTGCCCGCAGGCTGGACTTTGTTTTCGCACGATCTTTCGCCACGATTTTGGTTTTCCCGTTGTCAACGCCAATGATAAAATGAAAGAAAACGCCGAGGAAAAAATGTAGGTTTATGGCGACAAGAAAAATAATATGA
>CALGRC010000002.1 GCA_937959315.1 uncultured Clostridia bacterium
AAACAATTTTCAGATTTGATGGCTTTTACCGCAGGGGCTGATTTGGTAATGGTGATAGGCATGCCGGTTCTCTGCCGCAATGCGGTTTATCCGGCAGCCGTGATATGCCAGCGAGGTACGGTTTTAGGGGTGGTACCCGGCACTCCGGCAAAGGATGCCGCGTCAGCTTCACATGATGCCGGTTCCAGCATTACTTTGCTTGGGCAAACCGTCCCGTTTTCCCGTGATATAATTGTCCGCGCCAAAAATTATGCATTTGGCGTAATAGCGAGCGGCTCTGACGCCGTTTCAGCGGCGGAGCGTTTGTCGCGGCAGGGGGCGGCGCTGCTTGTTCATCTGGCCGCAAAGGGCTTTGCAGCCGGCAGCAGTGAGGCAAAAAAAACTTTTATAGCGGGGATTTCTGCACAAATGCATACAGGATATCTCTATGTCAATGCCGGCGCTGCCCACGGCAGCCACATGCCCATATGCGCCGGAGACTGTTATTTATTTGAAAACGGCGTATTGCTGAAAGAATCTGCGCAATTTTCCGGACGTTCCACACTTTTGATTGGCGATACCGACCAACAGGCAGTAAAAAAATGCCGGCGAATGGATGGGAAACAAAATGCACCTTGTATCGAAATCACAGCTTTTGATTCCCAAAAGGAATTGCAAACGCTGACACGCGCCATTTCTCCAACCCCTTACCTAGTACATCCTGATAAAGCGCTGGATGAGGTTTTGCGGGTTCAATCCGCCGCTTTATGCAGCCGGATAGCGGCACAGCCAAATGCCAAACTCTGCCTGCTTGCCGCCGGCAGCCCTAACACTGTGTTGGCTATGCTGGCGTGCAAAAAAGCAGTACAGCAAGCGGGGATTCCAATGGAACAAGCAATGGTGGTCATCAGCGATGATATGCGCGACCTAAAAGGCGCATCAGCCTGTGATTTGATGGAATTGGCGCAAAAACTGGAACTGCCTGTTACCCATCTGGCCGAAAAGGACGGCCTCCTTGTCAGTACCGGAGATTTATCCGACATAGCTTTTGGTTTGCCGGCAGGTATCGGGTTTTCTATAAATGCAGCCCTGCCTAAAATGGCCCTTTACCGTATGGCAGGCGCGGCAAAACTAGAACTGCCAAAAAGTATGCTGCAACTTCCGCTGTCTGAAAAAGGGCAGGTGGTTTATGACTTTTTCCTGTATTTCCGGCTGCGGTATGGTTTTGAACGGGAAAAACTGCTCTTTTTAGCCAGGCATGCTTTCCGCGCTTCCTTTGACCAGCATCAAATAGAGATTATGTATCAATATTTCGACCAGCATTGTTTGCCGGCCGGGGAACTAACGCGCCGGATGGGACAGGATATCCTTGGCATTCTATGCAGGTAGGGCTTTACATTCCCGGGAAACTATAGTATGATACCGTTAGGGATTGAAATGATAAATCATATGGAGGACTGAAAACAGATGAAATATCAAAGCACACGGAATGCGGCAGTCAGTGTATCTTCTGCCGAGGCAATCCGCAATGGGATTGCGCCGGATGGAGGGCTGTATGTTCCGTCCGCCGACTGCAAAGTGACCTTGGAAGAGATTTCGGCGCTGTCAAAGCTCTCTTATACTGCGTTAGCCGCCGAAATATTAAGCCGCTTTTTAACCGACTATACCCCTGAAGAGCTGGCGGACTGTACGGCAAGCGCTTACACAAAAGAAAAATTTGGGACTGATACCATTGTTCCGGTTTACAAACTGGACGACACCGCATACGTTTTGGAATTATGGCATGGGCCAACCTGCGCGTTTAAGGATATGGCTTTGCAAATTTTGCCGCACCTTTTGACCCGTGCGGTCAAAAAAACCGGCGATGACCGGGAAATGGTTATTTTGGTTGCAACGTCTGGCGATACTGGAAAGGCTGCGCTGGAAGGGTTTAAAAATGTAGAAGGCACAAAAATACAAGTATTTTACCCAAAAGACGGCGTTTCAGAAATCCAGCGGCTGCAAATGACCACACAGGAAGGGGCAAATGTGGATGTTGTGGCGGTAGAAGGTAATTTTGACGATGCCCAGTCAGGTGTTAAACGTATTTTTACCGACGCTGCATTTGGAAAAGAAATGCAAGCGCTTGGTTACGGTTTTTCTTCGGCTAACTCTATCAATTGGGGGCGGCTGGCGCCGCAGATTGTATATTACTTTGCTGCTTACTGCGATTTGCTGCGCAACGGGGAAATCAAACTGGGGGACAGCATAAATATTTGCGTTCCAACAGGGAATTTTGGAAACATATTGGCAGCTTACTATGCCAAAAGCATGGGGCTCCCGGTTGCCAAGCTTATCTGCGCTTCCAATACAAACAACGTATTGACTGATTTTATCCGCACGGGTACTTATAACCGCAACCGCACATTTGAAACCACCTTGTCGCCGTCAATGGACATTTTAATTTCCAGCAACCTGGAACGGTTTTTGTATCATGCTTCCGGCCGTGACGATGCATTGGTGCGCAAATATATGGAAGAGTTGGCTGTTTCGGGGCAATATACGGTGAGCGGCGCCTTAAAATCTGTTATCCAGGATGTTTTTTACGCAGGATACTGCAATGACGAACAGACCATAGCAGCCATTCACGATACCTTCGCAGCAGACCGCTATGTGGTGGACACCCACACGGCAGTGGCGGTCCACGTTTATCGCCAATATGTAAGTGAAACCGGCGACCAGACTAAGACGGTCATTGCTTCAACAGCAAACCCGTGCAAATTTAATACTGCGGTGGTGACAGCACTGGCCGGAAAGCAAAGTGTGGAAGGCAAAGATGAATTCCAATTGCTGCAAATGCTTTCCGATATCGGTTCCATCCGGATTCCAAAACCGCTTAAGGAACTGAAAAACAAATTTGTACGGTTTCATGAGGTCTGCACCCGCGATACCTTAAAAGAACAGACGCGTAGATTCTTAAACCTTTAAAAAATTGCCTATAATCATTGAAAAAATTGAATTTTTATGGTATGATTTAGGAAAGTTTACTTCGGATTGGAGTCTTTGATATGTTTCACATAGGTGACAAAATTTTCTATCCCATGCATGGCGCCGGCGTTATTGAAGACATTGTGGAAAAAGAAATTTTAGGGGAGAAGAAACAGTATTATGTGATGAAGATTCCGTGCAGCAATATGGAAATTTCCATCCCTGCTGCAAATATTGAGGCGATTGGCGTTCGCGGAATCATCGATGCAGATACGGCTGCTGCGGTGATGGATTATCTTCGTACGCAAGAAGTAGACTATAACAGCAACTGGAATGTACGTTACCGCGAAAACCTCGGCAAGGTCAAGTGCGGCGATATTTTTGAAATTTGTAAAGTAGTGAAATCGCTTATGCTGCGCGAACGGGTAAAAAACTTATCGACCGGCGAACGGAAAATGCTCACAAGCGCAAAAAATATTTTGGTCAGTGAGCTGCTGTTGTCCTTAAACAGCTCGTATGACGCAATAGATGCGCAAATTGACGAAATTATAGAAGCAATATAAGGGCTGTAACAGCCCTTATTTCTTTTATCAAAAAGGGGTGGGGCGGTATGTTCGGGAAAAAAGCGGCGCGCGATGTCTCTGCTATTATTGTTGCCGGCGGGAAAGGCGAGCGTATGGGCGGGGAACTGCCCAAACAGTTTATGGAAGTACTGGGTAAACCGGTGCTATCCTATACCATCCACGCGCTTTCCTTATGCCCGGAAATTGCAGAGATTATCATTGTGACGCTAGGCGACTATTTGGTATTTTGCAAAGATTTGGCAGAAGAGTTTGGCTTCCAAAAGGTGACAAAGATTATATGCGGCGGCAGAGAACGGCAGGATTCCGTATATAACGGATTGCTGGAATTGCCGGAAACTGCGCGCTATGTGGTGGTACATGACGGCGTCCGCCCGTTGGTACGGGCGGAAACCATTAGCGCATGTATTGCACAGGCTAAACAATTTGGTGCAGCGGCAGCGGCGGTGAAAGCAAAAGATACGGTAAAAACAGCCGACAGCAACCAGATGATTACTGGAACGGCCAACCGGGAAAACCTTTGGTTTGTACAGACGCCACAGGTTTTTGAAAAAAAACTGCTGCTAGAAGCGCACCGCAGGGCAATTGAGGATCAATATACTGCGACTGATGACTGTATGCTGGTCGAACGGCTGGGACAGCCAGTAAAACTGGTAACAGGCGAATATGAAAATATAAAAATTACCACCCCGCAGGACCTGTTTATTATGGAAGGGCTGCTGGAAGGGGAGGAAGAACGATAATGCGCATTGGGATTGGATATGACGTGCATGCATTTGCAGAGGGGCGGCCGCTTGTGATGGGCGGCGTCCCCATCCAACACAGCAAAGGGCTTGTTGGGCATTCTGACGCAGATGTACTGATCCACGCGGTAATGGACGCGCTGTTGGGCGCTGCTGGGCTGGGGGATATCGGGCGGCACTTTCCCGATACTGATGAACGGTATTGCGGTGCGGATAGCGTGGAACTACTAAAGCAAGTGGATGGGAAACTGCAATCAGCGGGGTATCGTACCGGCAATATCGATGCTGTCGTAATTGCGCAAAGCCCGCGCCTTGCCAGCTATTTGCCGCAAATGGAAGCGCGGATAGCACAGGCGTTGGATATCCCGGTGTCGGCAGTCAACGTAAAGGCAACAACAACAGAGCATCTAGGCTTTGAAGGCAGGGAAGAGGGGATTGCGGCGCAAGCTGTTTGTACAATAAATCCGCTGTCATAATGGGAGGATGATAACATGAAATCAATGCCGGTAGGGAGAACCGGGAAATCAATGCGCGAAGTGACAATGGAATTGAGCGCTGCTACAGTCGGCAGCGGTACGCTTGCCGTTTTCGCAACGCCGGCCATGGTGGCTTTGATGGAAATGGCAGCACAGGACAGTGTCGCCCCTTTTTTAGAAGATGGGGAAGCAACCGTTGGTACGATGGTCAATATAAAACATTTAAAAGCAACGCCTGTCGGCGGGAAAGTAACCGCAACTTCCCAGCTCATAGAAATCAACGGCAGGGAATTGGTATTCCAGGTAAATTGTTATGACCAGGCAGGTTTGATCGGTACGGGGGAGCACCGGCGGTTTGTCATTGAAAAAACGCCGTTTTTAGCAAAGGCTGCGTCCAGGAAGGGGGACACCGAATGAAAACAGATATCGAAATTGCACAGTCTGCAAAAATGAAACCGATTGGTGAAATTGCGCAGCAGCTTGGGCTTTCGCAAGAGGACATTTCTTACTATGGCAAGTACAAAGCCAAGGTCTCGCTTCAAGCCTTAGCACAGCGTCAAAACCAACCAGACGGGAAACTGGTGTTGGTCACTGCCATTAACCCTACGCCGGCAGGCGAAGGAAAGACAACGACCACTGTTGGATTGGGACAGGCTATGAACCGGATTGGGAAGCGCTGTATCATTGCACTACGCGAACCATCACTGGGGCCCGTAATGGGAGTCAAAGGCGGGGCGGCAGGCGGTGGATATGCGCAGGTAGTACCCATGGAGGATATCAACCTGCATTTTACTGGCGACATGCATGCCATTACCAGTGCGCACAACTTGCTGTCCGCACTGATTGACAACCACATCAAGCAGGGTAATGAGCTACAGATTGATCCGGCCCAGATTGTGTGGAAACGGGTCATGGATATGAACGACCGTGCGCTGCGGCAAATTGTTGTGGGATTGGGCGGCAAGGTAAATGGCCTGCCGCGGGAAGATGGTTTTATGATTACCGTGGCGTCAGAAGTTATGGCAATTCTGTGCCTAGCCAGCAGTATGGCCGATTTAAAAGCGCGGCTGGCACGGATTATTGTGGCCTATACCTATGAAGGAAAGCCGGTAACTGCAAAGGATTTACATGCAGAAGGCGCTATGACGTTGCTGCTCAAAGATGCCCTGCAGCCCAATTTGGTGCAAACATTGGAAAATACCCCGTGCCTGATGCACGGCGGGCCGTTTGCAAATATTGCTCACGGCTGCAACAGCTTGCTGGCCACAAAATTGGCGCTGAAACTGGGGGATTACGTCATTACCGAAGCGGGGTTCGGCGCAGATCTAGGCGCGGAAAAATTCTTGGATATCAAATGCCGGTACGGCGGTTTAAAACCAGATGCCATAGTGCTGGTAGCGACTGTCCGGGCGCTCAAGTACAACGGCGGCGTAAAAAAAGATGCTTTGAAGCAGGAAAATGTTGAAGCGCTCCGGGCAGGAATTGGGAATTTGGAAAAGCACATTGAAAATATGCGTGGATATGGCGTTCCGGTTGTGGTGGCACTCAACGTTTTTGATACGGACACCCAAGCAGAATTGTCGTTCGTAAAAGAGTTTTGTGAAAACATGGGCGCACAGGTTGCATATTCCGAGGTCTTTGCCAAAGGTGGCACTGGCGGCGAAGCCCTTGCGCGGCTGCTGGTAAAAACACTGGAAGAACAAAAAAGCAATTTTCATTTTCTTTACGATACCGCAAGCCCCATCCGCGAAAAGCTGGATATCCTTGTGAAAAAATTTTACGGCGGTGCGGAAGTGGCTTATACGCCTATGGCTGATAAAAAAATCAAACAGTTTGAAAAAATGGGGCGGGACAAGCTGCCTATTTGTGTGGCAAAA
>CALGRC010000003.1 GCA_937959315.1 uncultured Clostridia bacterium
GGCTATGCCCCAGAAATCGGCGCGCTGGACGTACTCAGCGCCACCATCCCCGCCGAATACTGCTTTGGCGCCTGCAAGGGCCAGGTCGCGCCGGGGCCGCTGACTTTTGCCAAAATCTCCACAGATGAATTTAAGGGCGTGGTAAAATTTTATACCGGCGAGGGCGAATTTACCGACGATCCGATTCATACCCCGGGCGGCAGTGCCTGTATCCAGGTCAAGGGCCTGCAAAAGCTGATGGAAGAAGACCCCACCTTTACCGTGACGCAAAATACCGAGACCCACCAAACCATTTTATCGGGCGCGGGCGAACAGCACCTGGCGGTCATCGTCAGCAAGCTTGCTTCCAAATTCGGCGTATCAGTCGATTTGACCCCGCCCAAAATCGCCTACCGCGAGACCATCCGCAAAACGGTCAAAGCCGAAGGCAAACACAAAAAGCAATCGGGCGGCCACGGGCAGTACGGGCATGTTTGGATTACCTTTGAGCCGTGCGACAGCGACACGCTGGTGTTTGAAGAGCAGGTGTTCGGCGGCAGCGTGCCCAAAAACTACTTCCCGGCCGTAGAAAAGGGCCTGCAGGACTGCATGGCGCACGGCGTGGTTGCCGGCTACCCGGTAACCGGCCTCAAGGCCACGCTGTTAGACGGCAGCTACCACCCGGTGGATTCGTCGGAAATGGCGTTTAAAACCGCGGCTTCGCTGGCCTACAAGGCAGGGCTGGCGCAGGCAGACCCGGTGCTTTTAGAGCCCATCGGCAATTTGCGGGTGGTGGCCAAAAACGCCTACACCGGCGATATTGTGGGCGATATCAACAAGCGCCGCGGCCGCATTTTGGGCATGAACCCGCTGGAAGGCGACCTGTCCGAGGTGCTTGCCGCCGTACCAGAGGCGGAAATGGCCAGCTATGCCACCGATTTGCGCGCCGTCACCGGCGGGCGGGGCAGCTTTTCCTTCGCCTTTGACCACTACGAAGAGGTGCCGCGCAATTTGTATGATAAAATCATTGCCGACGCACAGCAGGATAAAAATTAACAGCAAAAAAGCTGCCCCTGGTTTGGGGCAGCTTTTTTGTATGCGGCCCGCGCTTGCCTTTTGCCAAAAACTGTGGTATGATGAAAAAACTGACGTTTTTTGTAAAAGGAGTGACATAAATTGGAACGTTCCAGCAAAATGGGCGAAGCGCCCATGCTCAAACTCATCATTTCCATGTCGCTGCCGGCCATGTTTTCCATGCTGATACAAGCGCTGTACAACATTGTGGACTCCATGTTCGTCGCACAAATCGGCGAGGACGCGCTCACTGCCGTTTCACTGGCCTTCCCGGTACAAATGCTGCTGATTGCGGTGGGGGTGGGCACCGGCGTGGGCATCAACTCGCTGGTGGCCCGCCGGCTGGGCGAGCAGCACAGGGCCGACGCCGATGCAGCGGCCACCCACGGCATGGTGCTGGGCTTTTTGATGTGGGTGCTGTTCGCCGTTTTAGGCGCGCTGCTTACCCGGCCGTTTATTGGGCTGTTTACCGCAGACGCGCAAATTTTAAGCATGGGCAGCGACTATCTTTGGGTGGTTACCGTCTTTTCCTTTGGCGTATTTTTGGAGCTGACGGTGGAAAAAACCCTGCAAGCCACTGGGAATATGGTTTTCCCCATGCTGTTCCAGCTCACCGGGGCCGTCATCAATATCATTTTAGACCCCATTTTCATCTTCGGGCTGGCAGGCGTCCCCGCATTCGGCGTCAAAGGCGCGGCCATCGCTACCGTCATCGGGCAGATTGCAGCTATGGCGCTGTCCATGTGCGTGATGTTTTTCAAAAAGCACGACGTCCATATCACCTTCCGCCATTTCAAATGGGACTGGCGTATTGTGCGCGATATCTACGCTGTCGGTGTGCCGTCCATCATCATGCAGTCCATCGGCTCCTTTTTGGTCATGGGCTTAAACGCCGTATTGGCGCGGTTTGAATCTGCCGTCGCCGTACTGGGCATTTATTACAAGCTGCAATCGTTTGTGTTCATGCCGGTATTTGGGCTCACCCAGGGGGTGCTGCCCATCATGGGCTACAATTACGGCGCGCGCAGCAAGCAGCGGCTGATGCACGCGCTCAAAATCGGCATTGTCATTGCCGTTGCCATTATGGCGCTGGGCACCTTGCTGTTCTGGCTGGGTACCGACTGGCTGCTGGCGCTGTTTAAAGCCACGCCGCAGGATGCACCCGCCATGTATGCCACCGGCGTGGACGCACTGCGCCTGATTAGCCTGAGCTTTATCCCGGCGGCGCTGGGGATTTTGTTTTCCACGCTGTTCCAGGCCACCGGCTTTGGCGTCCGTTCGCTCATTGTGTCAGTCTTGCGGCAGCTAGTGGTCATCCTGCCGTGCGCGTGGGCCTTTTCATTTATCAGTGTGCATGCGGTTTGGTATGCCTTCCCGCTGGCTGAAGTGGTATCGTTCGCCGTCAGTATCCTGCTGTTTTGGACGCTCTACAACAAGCGTCTCCGCCACCTGGCGCCGGAGGCGGTATGAGCGGGTTTTATGAAAAGGTGTACCAAGCGGTAGCCCGTATCCCGCGCGGCAAAGTTGCCACCTACGGGCAGATTGCCGCGCTGTGCGGCAGCCCGCGCGCCAGTCGCGCCGTCGGATGGGCGCTGCACGTCAACCCGTATCCCGGCGCCGTCCCCTGCCACCGGGTGGTCAACCGCCATGGCGCGCTGTGCAAGGCGTTTGTATTCGGCGGGCCGGGCATCCAGCAAAAACTGCTGGAGGACGAGGGCGTTATGGTGGGCAATGACGGGAAAATCGACCTATCCCGTTATCTGTGGGACATATCCAGCCAAACCTAGCATATATATGATATCAAACCAAGGAAAACCGCACGCAGCCGTGCGGTTTTTTTACGCCTTTTTTAAAGGAGGAGGAACAGCCATGATGAACTATATCTGGGTGGGGATGGTGCTGTTTTCGCTTGCCTGCGCGGCGTTTACCGGCCGGCTGGACAAGACCATGCAGGCGGCCTTTTCCGGCGCCAACCAGGCCCTTGCCACCGTACTGGGGTTTTTGGGGGTGATGTGCCTGTGGACGGGGCTGATGCGCATTGCTGAGCGCGCAGGGCTGACAAACGTGTTTGCCCGCGCCATCCGCCCGCTGGGGCGGCTGATATTCCCGCGCTTAGACCCCAAATCGCCCGCTTTTTCGGCCATTTCCATGAACATGGTCGCCAACATGCTGGGCCTTGCCAACGCCGCCACCCCGCTGGGGCTCAAAGCCATGCAGGAACTGGAACAGCGCAACCGTACGCCCGGCCGGGCCAGCGATGAAATGTGTGCATTCGTCGTGCTCAACACCGCATCCATCCAGCTCATCCCCTCTACCCTCATTGGCATCCGTGCGTCCATGGGCAGCGCCGCGCCCGCCGAAATCATCCTGCCCGTCTGGCTGGTGTCCATCGCTGCTGCCACGGCCGGTATTGCTGCGGTGCGGCTGTGCGCCGCCCGCGGGCGGCGGAAGGGGCGGGCGGCATGCTGAGGGCAGTTTCGGCCATTTCCTCGTGGGCCATGCCGCTGATGATGTTTGGCATCCTCGCCTTCGGGCTTTACCGCCGGGTGCCGGTGTACGACGCCTTTTTAGAGGGCGCAAAGGAAGGCTTAAAAACCGGCGTTTCCATCATCCCGCCGATATTGGGGCTTTTAGTGGCCATCGGTATGCTGCGGGCCTCCGGCGCGCTGGAGCTCATCACGGCCGCCATCCGCCCGGTGACCGATTTCCTGCGCTTCCCGCCCGAAATTGTCCCGTTCGCGCTCATGCGGCCCATGTCAGGCGGCGGGTCGCTGGCGCTGGCGACCGATTTGTTCCAGCAGTACGGCGCCGACAGCTTGATCGGCCGCGCGGTGTCGGTCATGATGGGTTCCACAGAGACAACATTTTATACACTCGCAGTGTATTTTGGCGCGGTGGGCGTTAAAAATACCCGCTACACCGTCAAATGCGCGCTTTTGGCCGACATGGCCGGTATTTTGCTGTCAGTGTGGGTATGCTGTTTTGTTTTTGGCGGATAAATCCTTGCGAAATGCTGAAAATAATGATAAAATAGGAAAAAGTGTTTACAAAAGGAAGGGATTTCCCATGAGCGAAAAATTTTATATTACGACGGCCATTGCCTATACCTCGCGCAAGCCGCACATCGGCAACACCTACGAGGCCATCTATACCGACGCCATTGCGCGGTTCCAGCGCATGCTGGGCAAGGATGTGTTTTTCTTGACCGGCACCGACGAGCACGGGCAGAAAATTGAGGAGATTGCCAAGGAAGCGGGCGTTTCCTGCCAGGACTATGTGGACGGGGTGGCGGGTGAAATCCGCGCCATTTGGGATAGGATGAACGTCAGCTACGATAAGTTTATCCGCACCACCGACGGCTATCACGTGAAGGCGGTACAAAAAATCTTCAAACAGCTCTACGACCAGGGGGACATTTACAAGGGCGAATACGAGGGCTGGTACTGTACGCCGTGCGAGTCCTTTTTCACCGACACGCAGATTGTGGACGGCAAGTGCCCCGACTGCGGCCGCCCGGTGCAAAAGACCAAGGAAGAGGCGTACTTTTTCAAAATGTCCAACTACCAGGACAAGCTGATGGATTATATCGAGTCCCATCCGGAGTTTATCCAGCCGGAAAGCCGCAAAAAAGAGATGGTCAACAACTTTTTAAAGCCGGGCCTGCAGGATTTGTGCGTATCCCGCACATCGTTCAAATGGGGCATCCCCGTCACCTTTGATGACAAGCACGTCATCTATGTGTGGATTGACGCGCTTTCCAACTACATCACGGCGCTGGGCTACGGCTCGGACGACGACAGCCTGTACCGCAAATACTGGCCGGCGGATGTACACGTCATCGGCAAGGACATTTTGCGGTTCCATACGATATACTGGCCCATTATGCTCATGGCACTGGGGCAGCCGCTGCCCAAGCAGATTTTTGGGCACCCGTGGCTGCTGTTTGGCGAAGACAAAATGAGCAAATCGCGCGGCAACGTCATTTACGCCGACCATTTGGCGGACAAATTCGGCACCGACGCGGTGCGTTACTATGTGCTGCGCGAGATGCCCTTTGCGCAGGACGGGACCATTACGTATGAAAACATCATCGCCCGCTACAACGCCGATTTGGCAAACACGCTGGGCAACCTGGTCAACCGCACGGTGGCCATGGCGCAGAAATATTTCGGCGGCAAAGTCGCCTGCACCGGCGCATCCGACCCGCTGGACGGCGAGGTGATGGCGCAGTGCGCCGCCGCCCGGGACGAGCTGGTGGCAAAAATGAACGAGCTGCGTGCCGCCGACGCGCTGGAAAGCTTAATGGCGCTGGCGCGGCGGTGCAACAAATACATCGACGAGACCGCGCCGTGGGCGCTGGCCAAGGAGGAATCCAAGCTGCCGCGGCTGCAAACGGTGCTGTACACCCTGCTGGAAGCCATCCGGTTTATCGGCATCCTGTGCGCGCCGTTTATGCCCGAAACATCTGAAAAAATCCTGGCGCAGATTGGCGCGGAGGAAACTGGTTTTGAAAGCCTGTCCGCCTTCCGGCTGGACGCACAGGTGCAGGCCGGAACCCCCGAACCGCTGTTTGCGCGCATTGACGAAAAGAAGCTGCTCTCAGAGCTGGCCGCCGCAGCGCCTGCGCCGGAAGCCAAAAAAGAGGAAAAGGGGCCGGAGACCAAGCCGGAAATTACCATCGACGACTTTGGAAAAATAGAACTCAAAGTTGGAAAAGTGCTGGAATGCAAGCCAGTGGAGGGCGCGGACAAGCTGCTGGTGTCGCAAATCCAAATCGGCGGCGAGGTGCGGCAGATTGTCTCGGGCATTGCCAAATACTACACGCCGGACGAAATGGTGGGCAAAAAGGTGGTTGTCGTCACCAACCTAAAGCCGGTCAAGCTGCGCGGGGTGCTCAGCCAGGGCATGGTGCTGTGCGCGTCAGAGGGCGGCAAACTGTCGCTGGTATCGCCGGACGACGCCATTCCCGACGGCGCGGAGGTGCGGTAAATGTACTTTGATTCCCATGCGCACTTTGACGACCGCCAGTTTGACGCCGACCGGGAAGCGCTGCTGTCCTCCATGGCGGCAAACGGCATTTCCAACATTGTGGACATTGGCGCGGATTTGCCCAGCAGCCGCCGGGCAGTCAAGCTTGCTGAAACCTACCCGTTCCTGTACGCAGCGGTGGGGGTCCACCCCAGCGAGGTGGGACGGATGGACGAAGGGACGCTGACTGCCATTGCCGAGCTGTGCCAGCAGCATAAAAAGGTGGTGGCCATCGGCGAAATTGGCCTGGACTACCACTACGACGACGGCCCGGCGCGCAGCACGCAGGTTTTTTGGTTCAAACAGCAAATGAAGCTGGCATGGCACCTGAAAAAGCCGGTTGTCATCCACAGCCGGGACGCAACGGAAGACACCATCAAGGTTTTAAAGCAGGAAAAAGCGCACGGCGGGATCCTGCACTGCTTTTCAGGAAGCTGGGAGAGTGCGAAAATCTTTTTGGACTTGGGCTACCACATCTCGTTTGCCGGGCCGGTGACCTTTAAAAATGCGCGCAGCCTGCCAGACGTTGCGGCGCGTGTGCCGGACGGACGGCTGCTCATTGAAACCGACTGCCCGTACCTTGCGCCCGAGCCCCACCGGGGGACGCGCAACAACTCCATCTATGTCAAGGAAGTGGCAAAAAAGCTGGCTGAGATCCGCGGCACCACGCCCGAAGCCATTGCCCGCCTGACATCTGACAACGCAAAACGGCTATTCCATATCCAATAATACAAAAAAACGCGGGATGCAATAAAGGAATCCCGCGTTTTTTTGTTATTTTACAAATTTTTTATAAATTCTTCATCTGGATTTATGAATCCTCTGCTATGATAAAATCGTTCTAGACAATAGAAAGGACAAAGGAGGATGGCGCCCATGCTGCCAATTGTCAAATTTGAACTGAAAAAAGCCCTGCGCAACGGAAGCTTTTTTGCCTGCGGCGCGGTCTGCCTGCTGGGGATCGCCATATTGGCGGTCTGGATGCAGTCGCTGTCCGCCGTCCGGCTGATGCGCGTATTCCCCCTCCTTGCCATCCCGGCGGCGGCTGTTTGTATGCCCAATGTCCGGCAGGGCGCCTCCCCGCTGTTTCTTTCGTTCCCCCTGCGGCGGCGCGCGGTGGCTGCGGGCAAATGCTCCGCCGCCGCGCTGACGCTGCTATTTTGGGCAGGCATCTGCACGCTGGTACTGCTGGCGCCCGCGCTGTTTGCCCGGTAAGGAGGCCTGCAGATTATGCCACTTACCGTAGCCAACCTTTGCAAATCCTATGGGCAGGCGCCCATATTCCAACATATATCTTTTTGCGCAGACGCAGGCGCGTTTGCCATTACCGGCGCGCCGGGCAGCGGCAAAAGCACGCTTTTCCGGATGATAGCCGGCCTGGAAGCCCCGGACAGCGGCAGGGTGCTGCTGGATGGGCAAAATTTGTACACAACCCCCGGCCTTGCCAAACGGCAGGTTGGGTTTTTGCCGCAGCGGCCGGTGCTGGACGGCGACGCCACAGCGGCGGATGTGCTGCACCTGTGTGCGCAGCTATCGGGCGAAAAGGACCGGCTGCGCCGCATTTACCAGGTAGAACGGCTGCTGCACCAGCTGGGGCTGGAAGGGGAAGCAAGGCAAAAAACAGCCCTTTTCACACTGGGTATGAAAAAACGGCTGTATCTGGCGGCCTGCCTTATCAAGCATCCCCGCGTGCTGCTGCTGGACGCCCCCGACCAAGGGCTAAACGGCTATGAACGGCAGCTAGTATCCGCCGTCATTGCACAGCAGGCCGCAAGCATTCCAGTGCTGTGCGCCCTGCAAAACCCAGCCGCCTTTTCGCTGCCGGTGCTGGCCGCTTTATAACGGCAGATCATCCCTGCTGCGGCGCAGGCGTACCACCACCGGCCGGTAGAGCAATACCGCCAAAAGCGCGTTAATGCCGCCCTTGATGAGGTTAAACGGCAAAAATACAGGGATCAGCATTTGTACCACCGCTTCCCGCGGCGTTTTTAAATACAGCGGCGTCAGCAGATAATTCCACAGCAGCATCACAACCGTCATGGCCGCAACGCCGGCCAAAAGCCCCGCAACCGCACCTTTGAAGGAGCGGTTTTTTTGATACGCCCACGCGGCCACACAGGCAAACGCACAGGAGGATATGACGTTCATCACCATACCGATGGGGCCGGTGGAACTGATGGTCACCATTTCGGCCAGCGATACCACCAGCGACACCGCAAACGCGGCCAGCGGCCCATACAGCAGCCCGCCGATGACAATAATGACATCCTTCGGCTCATAACTTAAAAAAGCAAACATCGGTATGCGGCACACCGCCACTGCCACATAGGCCATGGCGCACAGCATCCCGATTATTGTAATGGTTTTGGTACGGTCTTTCATGTTGACAGCCCCTTTCTGAAATTAAAAATACAAACAAAAAACGCGCCCGGAGGATTTTTCTTCCGGGCGCGCGTCCTTTTGCCGGGCAGGCTGCACATATGCACGGCCTGCCGCTTTTTCCTTCTCTCATCCAGACTCTACTGTCGGTTTTGGAATTGCACCAAATCAGCGCCTGCGCGCTCGCGGACTGTCACCGCCGGTCGGGAATTGCACCCTGCCCCGAAGATCCTATTTACTTGTATCGTTGCTTTTTACTGCACCACGCTCAAAAGCGGGAACACCGTTGCAAAATCTGTGCAGGCGTCATCCCCCGGGATGCCGACCGCAGCCGCTTCTGCGCTGTCCTGCGTAATGGACTGCTCTGCCGACAGCGAAGCGTCGCCAATCTGTATGCTGGCGGTCGCCGTCCGGCTTTGCAGCACACCGCCGTTTACCACCTTTTCTATGCTGATGCTGCCGGTCACATTGCCCATCTGGTCTGCGCTCGCGCCAACCGCCGCCGCAATGGCCCCCCGCAGCGCATCCTGCGAAATTTCCAGCCGGTAGGTGGTTGTGGTGCCCTCTTCGGACGTCTGGATGTTGGCGTCGGCAAACAGCGCACCGATATTTTCCACCGCTGCCTTCAGCAGGCTGTAAGTGGTGTTGTCCACCTGCGCCTCATTGGCCGTCAGCACGGGCGTCAAAGCGGTATTCAAGCCCTGCTGCACCGAAACCGGCAGCGTTATGCCGCCTGTTACGGCAAAAAACTTGTCCGCCACATCAGAATCGGCTTTGATATAGCCCACCGCCCCGGTGGGGGACACAATCTGCTGCACCGCGTCGCTGAAACCGTCCACTGCCGCATACAGGTTTGTGCCGTTATAAAGGAGCGTCTGGCCGCCGGCTGTTGCGATCGACACCGCCGTGCCGTCGCCCGTCAGGGTTGCCTGGGTCACTTCGCTTTCTGTGCCGGTCATGCTGGCCTGCCCGCTGACGGTATAGCTGCCGACATATTCCGACAGCACCGTTTCCATAAACCGTTCGCTGTAAAGCGGCGCCTTTTGTGCCAGCGTACTTGCCAGCTCCTGATAGTCTATGATATTGACCTGCTTTTTGCCACCGTTCCAGCAAACGGCGTTGTCCAGCGCCTCGGCAATAAAGCGCACCGGCACCAGCGTGCGGTCGCCCTCGGCCAGGATGGGGGCAACGTCGCTTTTAAACGCATAAGCCTCCCCGCCCTTTTCCAGCGTGGCGTCCACAGAGCCAATCTGCAAAGTAATGGTGCGCGCCGGATTATCAAGGTTTGCCGTAATGGTCTGGGTTTCGCCGGCATATGTAACCTCTGCGCCCAGCGCTTCAAAAATAAACCGGAAGGGCACCATGGTGCGGTCGTTGATCAGCTGCGGCTGCACGTCAAACTGCACCTGCTGCCCGTTGACATACACCGTGATGGGCGTATCCTCTGCGGCGGCCGGCACAACTGTGCCGAACGCCATCAGCACACCCAGCGCCAGGCCGGCAATTTTATGCTTTTTCATTTTTTTCAGCTCCTTTTGTCTGTGATTCTTTTATCATATACCGTTTTTGTTTTTTTTTCAAGTGGCAAATGATGAATACCAAAAACTTTGTATGGAAATACTGTTTTTATCGCCGGTTTTTTGGCAATATGCAAAAAACGGCAATTCGGAAAGGGGCGGTTTTTCCTTGTCAAAACTCATTGTCACCGGCGGCGGCCCGCTCAAAGGCGCCATCCGCATCAGCGGCGCAAAAAACAGCGCCCTGCCCATCCTAGCGGCCTGTATTTTAGCCGGCGGCCGGTGTACGCTGCACGATATCCCGCCGCTGGCAGACGTGGAAAACATGCTCTCGCTGCTCACCTGTTTTGGGTGCGGCGTCTCCCGTGCCGGAGCCTCTGTCACCGTAGACCCCGCCGGCCTTACCAACACTATTTCCCCCTATGAGCTGGTCAGCCGGTTCCGCGCGTCCTTTTTGGTCATGGGCCCGCTTTTGGCAAAGACAGGCAGCTGCCGCATCAGCCTGCCGGGCGGCTGCGCCATCGGCACCCGGCCGGTGGATTTGCATTTGAAGGGGTTTGCCGCCATGGGCGCGCGCATCAACCAGGGGCACGGGTATATCGAGGCGCGGGCGCGCAAGCTCAAAGGGGCAAAAATTTACTTGGATTTCCCGTCGGTGGGCGCCACCCAAAACCTGATGATGGCCGCCGCCCTGGCCGATGGGCAGACCACGCTGGAAAACGCCGCCACCGAACCGGAAGTTGCCGACCTGGCAAATTTTTTAAATGCCATCGGCGCAAATATTTTGGGCGCGGGCACCGACACGGTGCGCATCTACGGCGTTTCCGCCCTGCGCTGCGGCGAGCATACCATTATCCCCGACCGCATAGAGGCCGGCACTTTTTTGGCGGCCGCCGCCATCACCCATGGGCAGGTACGGCTGGAAAACACCTGCCGGGAGCACCTAAAGCCGGTATCGGCAAAGCTGCAGGAAATCGGCGCGCAGATTACCGACGGCGACGGCTTTACCGAACTGGACGCCCGCGGCAAATTCCATGCGTCCGATATCAAAACGCTGCCGTTCCCCGGCTTCCCCACCGACATGCAGGCGCAGTTTATGTCGCTCATGAGCGTGGTGGACGGTACCAGCATCATCACCGAAACGGTGTTTGAAAACCGCTTCCTGCACGTACCGGAACTTACGCGCATGAACGCCAATATCAAAATTGACGGGCGTACCGCTGTAATTGAAGGGGAAAAACAGCTCACCGGCGCGCAGGTGCGCGCCACCGACCTGCGGGCGGGCGCGGCGCTTGCCATTGCGGCGCTCGCCGCACGGGGGGAAACTGAAATTTCCGACGCACAGCACATCTATCGCGGCTACGACCGGTTTGAAGAAAAACTGGCCGCACTCGGCGCGCAAATCCGCCTGGATACCTGCGATTGAAAAATTAGCTGTTGACAAATGGTGGGGGATATTATATAATATGACTGTTTTTAAACTGGCCTTAGGGGGATGTTATGCCCTAAAATGAGGGCAGACGTATCCGTTACGATAGCAAAGGGGAGGTGTTTCACTCGTGAAAAGAACATATCAGCCAAACGTCCGCCACCGCAGTAAAGTCCACGGGTTCCGTGCCAGAATGAGCACGGCGAACGGCAGAAAGGTACTGGCGCGCAGAAGGCTCAAAGGCCGCAAAGTACTGTCGGCTTAAAACAGGACGGGAAAGAGACCACGGACATGTGGTCTTTTTTAAAATCAGGAGAAGTATCCATCATGAAAGGGACCATCAAAGAAAACCGGGATTTTTGCTATGGATACCGCCGCGGGAAAAAGGTGGTGTCCCATGCAATGGTGCTGCACTATTACCCCAACCGTACCGGGGAAACCAAACTCGGCATTACCGTATCCAAGGCAGTGGGGAAGGCGGTGAAGCGCAACCGCGCCAAACGGCTGGTGCGCGCCTGTTTCCAGGCGGCAAAGCCGCATATAAAACCCGGCTACAATATTATCATCGTTGCGCGCACTGTGCTGGCGCATATGAAACAGTGCGATGCAATGGCCAATTTGGAATACTGTTTAAAAAAATCGGAGCTGATGAAATGAAAACCCTGCCAAAACGGCTGTTTCTGTGGCTTATCCGGTTTTACCGCACAGCCATTTCGCCCTATAAAAAACCTTGCTGCCGGTTTGTGCCCACCTGCTCGCAGTATGCGTTGGAAGCGGTGGAAAAGTACGGCGCATGGAAGGGTGGGTACCTGGCCGTCCGCCGATTACTCAAATGCCATCCCTTTCACAAGGGCGGCTACGACCCGGTTGGATAACCGGCATACTTTGGAGGTTTAGACTTTGAGTATTTTCAGTATTTTAATTACCAACCCCCTGGGCTATATACTGGGGTTTATTTACAATTTCACCCTTAATTACGGCTGGGCGCTGGTGATATTTACCATTTTAATCAAGCTCATTTTGCTGCCGCTGGGCTTAAAGCAGCAAAAGTCCATGACGCGCATGCAGTTTGTCCAGCCAAAGATGGCGGAAATCCAGGAAAAATACAAAAACGACAAAAACAAGCAGTCGGAAGAAATGATGAAGCTGTACAAGGAATACAAGGTCAGCCCCATGGGCGGCTGCCTGCCGCTGCTGATCCAGCTTCCCATCCTGTACGGCCTGTATTGGGTTATCCGCGAGCCGCTGCGTTATATGCTGCACATCCCCATGGACCAAATCAACCAGATGATTGCCGACGGCGGTTTTTCCGGCTATAATGCGCAGATTTTGGTGGCCCACGCGCAAAACCTCATCAATTTCAACTTCCTGGGCCTGGATTTGTCCGCCCAGCCTGAGCTCACCAAGCCAAGCTGGCTGTGGCTGATCCCGCTTTTAGCCGGTGTGACCACCTTTTTAACCAGTAAGGTCACAACCTGGATGAATAAAAAAGATACCGACAAAGCCAAGAAAGAGGAAGAAAAGAAACCGCAGCGGGTGCTCAACCCCGATCAGAAGCAGCAGCCGGGCGCCGGCCAGACCGAAGGTATGATGAAGGGGATGCTGTATTTTATGCCGCTCATGACGCTGTGGATTACCTTTACCGTACCGGCCGCACTGGGTGTTTACTGGACCATCAGCAACATTTTGTCGCTGCTGCAAACCCTTGTGCTCAACGGGTATTATGCCAAAAAACTCAAGACGGAATACGCCGCGCTGGAGGAGCAAAAGGAACTGGAACGGCAAGAGCGCGCAAAACGAAAGAAAAGAAGGGGGTAAGCGGCCGTGAAAACTGTTGAAAAAACGGCAAAAACCGTAGAAGAAGCCATTGCAGAGGCGCTGGCAGAACTGCACGCCGAACAAGGCGATGTGGAAATTGAAGTGCTGGACGAAGGGGAAAAAGGATTCCTGGGGTTTGGAAAAAAGGAAGCGCGGGTGCGGGTGACCGAAAAGCCCAACGCCGAAAAACGCATCAAAGAATTTTTAAACGGCCTGTTTGCCATTGCAGGCGAGGATGTGACGGTAACCGTATCGCAGGCGGACGACCGTATGGTCGCAGACCTGTCCGGACCGGATATGGGCATTGTCATCGGCAAGCGCGGCGAAACGTTGGACGCCTTGCAGCATCTGACCAGCCTGTACGTCAACCGCGGGGACGCGGAATTTGTGCATTTGACGCTGGACTGTGAAAATTACCGGGCAAAACGGGCAAAATCACTTGAGTCGTTTGCGGCAAATGTGGCGGCAAAGGTCGCCAAAACACGCCGGACGGTGACGCTTGAGCCCATGAGCGCCTATGAACGGCGGATCATCCATGCGTCGCTGCAAAACCATCCGGACGTAACCACCTACAGCACCGGCCAAGGGCCTGGGCGGCGGGTTGTCGTCTGCCTGAAATCCAAGGCGCCAAAAACCAACTGACGTATACCAGCGGCCGCATGGCCGCTTTTTTCTTAGGCGTACCCCATCATTTTTCAATTTTCCGGAGGAATTGCCATGCCTTACCCATCCCAAACTGATACCATTGCCGCCATATCCACCCCCTACGGCACGGGGGGGATTGCGGTCATCCGCGTCAGCGGCGCCCAAGCCATTTCCATAGCGGACAAGCTCTACCGCGGCAAAGCGCCGCTTTCCCAGGCGGGCAGCCATACCGTCTGCTACGGCGGCATTTATGAAGACGGCGCGCGGCTGGACGAGGTGCTGGCTACGGTGCTGCGCGCACCGCGCACCTACACGCGGGAGGATACGGTGGAAATTAGCTGCCACGGCGGGATATGCTGTGCCAACCAGGTATTGTCGGCCGTGCTGCGCGCCGGCGCGCGGCTGGCTGAGCCAGGGGAGTTTACCAAGCGCGCCTATTTTAACGGGCGCATCGATTTGACAGAGGCCGAGGCGATTTTGGGGCTGATACAGGCCAAAACCCCCCGCGGCTGCCGGGCGGCGGTCCATCAGATGGGCGGGGCGCTGTCTGACCGGATTGGCCGGATACGGAACAGCCTGCTGTCCCTCTCTGCGCACGTACAGGTGCTGTGCGACTACCCCGACGAGGGGTTGGAACCGCTGTCCGACCAGGCGTTTGCCATGCGGCTGGACAATTGCAGGCAGGCGCTGCATGCATTGCTTGCGGCGGCCGACCGCGGCCGGATTGTCCGGGACGGCATCGATACGGTGATCGCCGGCCGGCCAAACGTGGGGAAATCCTCGCTGCTGAATTTGCTGTGCGGCAGCGAACGCGCCATTGTAACCGACATTGCAGGCACCACCCGCGACACGCTGGAAGAGAGCGTCACGCTGGGCGGGCTGCTGCTGAAGCTGTCCGACACCGCCGGCATCCGCGATACCGACGAGGCAGTGGAAGCCATTGGCGTACAGCGCGCGCGGGAACGGCTGGGGCAGGCGGCGCTCATCCTATACCTGGTGGACGGTTCGGAACCGGAAAACCCGGAGGATGTACAGCTATTATCCACATTGCCGCCCCAAACCACCATTTTGCTGCGCAACAAAGCGGACAAGGGCTGTGCGCTGGAAAAAAACGCCTTTCCCAGCTTCCCGCACCAGCTTGCCTTTTCTGCCAAAACCGGGCAGGGGCTGGATAAGCTGGAACATCTGGTGACGGCGCTGTTTTTGGAGCAGGACGGCCTATCATCGCCCGACGACGCCGTTTTGCTCAGTGTACGGGCGCGCGCGGCGGCAGAGCAGGCGCTGTCCTGCGTTTGCGACGCCCAGCAGGGCATGGCGGACG
Source organism: uncultured Clostridia bacterium (assembly GCA_937959315.1). Classification (GTDB taxonomy): domain Bacteria; phylum Bacillota; class Clostridia; order UMGS1810; family UMGS1810; genus CALGRC01. The sequence goes on from CALGRC010000003.1 coordinate 15,191, forward strand.
GCTTTTCGCCCGACACCGTCGTGCTGGACATTGAAGCCGCCATTGGGCATTTGGGCGAGGTGGACGGCAAATCGGTCAATGAAGAGGTGGTAGATGCCATGTTCCACCAATTTTGCGTAGGAAAGTAAGGGGGGCTGTTTGTGCAGGAATATCAGGCGGGAAGCTATGACATTGCGGTCATCGGCGGCGGGCATGCCGGGTGTGAGGCGGCGCTGGCCGCCGCGCGCATGGGCTGCCGCGTCATCTTATTTTCCATCAATTTAGACACCATTGCCAATATGGCCTGCAACCCGTGCATCGGCGGTACGGCAAAGGGGCACCTGGTACGCGAAATTGACGCGCTGGGCGGCGAGATGGGCAAAGTGGCCGACAAGACCATGATCCAATCCAAACTGCTGGGGCGCAGCAAGGGCCCGGCGGTCTATTCGCTGCGCGCGCAGGCCGACCGGCGCGCCTACCAGCAGGAGATGAAGCACCGGCTGGAACGGCAGCAAAACCTGGATGTCAAGCAGGCGGAAATTGTGGACATCGGGTTTGAAAAGGGCGCGGTGTGCTCGGTGCTGACCCATTTGGGCGCACGCTATGCCGTCAAGGCGGCCATTGTCGCCACCGGCACCTTTTTAAAGGGGACGGTACATATCGGCGAGGTAAGCTACCCATCCGGGCCGGACGGGGTGTTCCCCTCCGGGCCGCTGTCCGGCTGCCTGCGGGCGGCCGGCGTACCGCTTATGCGGTTTAAAACGGGGACGCCGGCACGTATCAACAAAAACAGCGTGGATTTTTCCAAAATGGAACCCCAATATGGAGACGACCAGATTACGCCGTTTTCATTTGAAACGGAAACCCCAGGCAAAAACCAGGTGCTGTGCTACCTCACCTATACCACGCCCGAAACCAAACGGATCATTTTGGACAACCTGCACCGTTCCCCGCTCTACAGCGGCCGGATTGAAGGGGTGGGGCCGCGCTACTGCCCATCCATTGAGGATAAGATGGTGCGGTTCCCCGACAAAGAGCGGCACCAGATATTCATTGAACCCATGGGGCTGGACACCGACGAGCTGTATGTGCAGGGGCTGTCCTCCAGCCTGCCGGAGGAGGTGCAGGAAGCCTTTTTACACACCATCCCGGGGCTGGAACACGCGGTGGTGCAGCGCACCGCCTATGCCATCGAATACGACTGCACCGACGCCACCGCGCTGTATGCGACCTTGGAATTTAAAGGCCACCCGGGCCTGTACGGCGCCGGGCAGTTCAACGGCAGTTCTGGCTACGAGGAAGCCGCCGCGCAGGGGCTTATCGCCGGCATCAACGCGGCGCGGAAAATCCAAGGCAAACCGCCCTTTACCTTAACGCGCGCCGAAAGCTATATCGGTACGCTGATTGACGACCTGACGGTAAAGGGCACCAACGAGCCCTACCGTATGCTGACTTCCCGCAGCGAATACCGCCTGCTGCTGCGGCAGGACAATGCCGACCTGCGCCTGACCGAAAAAGGGCATATGCTGGGGCTCATTTCTGACAGCCGGTATGAGAGGTTCCTGCAAAAAAAACAAGCGATAGAAGCCGAAATTAAGCGCGTGACGCACACCAGCGTCCCGCCGTCCGACGCGGTCAACCAATTCCTTGCCGCGCACGGCAGCACACCCATTTCCACCGGGATTGGCTTAACAGACCTTTTGCGCCGGCCGGAGCTCACCTATGCGCTGTGCGCGCCCATCGACCCAGGCCGTCCCGCCTTGCCGCCCGCCGTGGCGGAACAGGTGTATATCCAAATCAAATACGAAGGGTATATCAAAAAACAGCTAGCGCAGGTAGAGCGGTTCCGTCAGCTAGAAGAAAAACCGCTGCCGCCGGACCTGGATTATACCGGTATCCCGGGCCTGCGCACAGAAGCGGTACAGAAGCTCACCGCCCAGCGCCCGCAGACAGCCAGGCAGGCAGCGCGCATCTCCGGCGTATCCCCCGCCGACCTGGACGCCATACTTATCCATTTAAAAGCAAAAAAATCCCGTTAAAACGGGATTTTTTAATATTGTGGATATCCAGGCCCGCCCTATGCACAATGGGAATAGCGTTGTGGAAATTTATCCTCTTTTTTTGAAAAGGGTGTTGATAAATATGCTGAAATCTGGTACAATTAATAAGGAAATTTTTTTTACAGCATTGTGGAAAAAAACCTGTGGAAACCCTGTATTTATCCACATTTTGTGCGAAACTGTGGATAAGTTTGTGGATAACTTGATATACGGAGGCCGAACATGGAAGCATTGAGCGCCATTTGGCAAAATACGCTCGACATCATCAAACCGGACATCCAGCCAGTGAGTTTTTCTACCTGGATTGACACCATTGTGCCGGTATCGATGGACAGCCGTACCATTACGCTGGAAGTGCCCTACGACTACAACAAAGTGATGATAGAAACCCGCTATGCAGCGCTTATCCAAAATGCGCTGCTCTATTTAACCGGCCGGGAATATGAACTGCATATTGTCATACAAGGGGAGCTGGCCGCCCAAAAAAAGGAATTACAGGATATAGAACAGACATCCAATATGCTCAACCCTGCCTATACGTTCGATACGTTTGTTATCGGGAAGTCCAACCAACTGGCGCATGCGGCTTCCCTGGCGGTAGCGGAAGCCGCCGGCAGTATTTATAACCCGCTGTTCCTATACGGCGGCGTCGGGCTTGGTAAAACCCATCTGATGCACGCGGTGGGTAACTATGTGCTCAAAACGTCCCCCAATAAAAAGGTGGTATACGTTTCCAGCGAAACTTTTACCAACGACCTTATCAACGCCATCAAAGATGACCGCACCGAGCAGTTCCGCAGCAAATACCGCTTAATCGATATCCTTATGGTAGACGATATCCAATTCATCGGCGGGAAAGAGGGGACGCAGGAAGAATTTTTCCATACGTTCAACACCCTTTACCAGGCCGGAAAACAGATTATCCTGTCATCCGACCGGCCGCCAAAGGAACTGTACACGCTGGAAGACCGGCTGCGGACCCGGTTTGAATCGGGGCTGATTGTGGATATCAAGCCGCCCGATTTTGAAACCCGGATCGCCATTTTAAAGAAAAAAGCCGACCAGGTGCAAGTGGAAATTGACGACGAAATCTACCGTTACGTCGCAAATAAAATCACTTCCAATATCCGGGAGCTGGAAGGGGCCATCAAAAAAATTGTGTCCTATCACAACCTTATCCGCGAAGATATTACGCTGTCGCTGGCGGAAAAAGCCTTAAAAGACTTTAACACTTCCAACAAAAAGCCGGTGACGCCCGAACTCATTATAGAAACGGTGGAAAAGCAGTTTGGACTGAAAGAAAACGATTTAAAATCCACAAAAAAAACGCGGGATATCGCCTATCCGCGGCAAATGGCCATGTATGTTATCAAAGAACTGACCGACTTTAACCTAACCAAAATCGGGCAGGTATTCTCCGGGAAGTGACGCAGATGTCCATGGCCCCCATCGGGGAGGAATTCGGCGGCCGGGATCATTCCACCGTGGTCTACGCACTCAAACAGGTGGAAAAGCAGGTGGAGTCCGATTCCCGTCAGAAGGCCATCATTGACGACATCATCAAAAACGTCAAACAGCAATGATATCCACACCAGGAAACATAGATAAAAACTAAAAAAAACCACAATTTCCACACCATACACACCGTGTGAAATACCAAAAAATGCAAGGGCTTTTTTATACACGCTGCTGTGGATAGGGCCACCGCAGTATCCGCGGCTGCATACACACCCATTTTCCCAGCGGCGGTGCGCAATCCCAGCCTTGTCCACACCATCCACAGCCCTACTACTACGACTACTATTTTTTTATACATATATTTATTATTTATAAATAACTAAGCGGAGGATGACAGATGAAATTTACATGCGATAAATCCATCATCAACGAAACGGTGTCTACCGTATCCAAAGCGGCGAACGCCAGCAGCGCGGTAGAACTGCTGAAAGGCATCAAAATTGACGCGGGTTCCGTATTAACCATGACCGGCTCAGATATGGAAATTTCCATCGAACGGGAATTTGCAGCAGATATCACAGAACCCGGCAGCATCATCATCGATGCGCGGCTGTTTGCCGACGTTGTGCGCCGCCTGCCGGAAGGGAACGTGGCAATTGAAACAAAAGACCGCGGGGAAGTCCTCATATCCTGCGGGCAGGTCAAATATAACCTGTTATATTTATCCAGCGACGGGTATCCGGCAATCCAAAAAGTCCAAGACGGCATGTCCCTGAAAGTATACAGCCGGGATATCAAAGAAATGGTAAAAAACACTTTGTTTGCCGTCTCCACCAGCGACGCACGGCCAATCCTTACCGGATGCAAATTTGAGGTGGCCGGTTCCCGGCTGTCGGTGGTAGCCATTGACGGGTACCGGCTGGCCAAGCGCAACCAGGTGATACCGGATACTGGCATTGCGGACGCTTCTTTTGTCATCCCCGGGCGGGTACTGAACGAGCTTTTAAAAATCCTGCGGGATGATGAAACCATTGTAGAACTATTGGTAAGCGGCAATGCGGTGATGTTCCGGTTTGACGGCTATTGTTTTGTGTCCAGGCTTCTGGAAGGGGAATTTATCGACTATTCCCGTATCATCCCGCCGTCATGGACCACCCGGCTCAATGTCGATGTCAGGCAGCTGGGTGAAACCATTGAACGGGCGGCGGTTATCATCAATTATGACGACCCGCGTATCCCCATTGCGCTGGGCATTGCCGATTCCCGCCTGACGGTAGACTGCACCACCAAGCGCGGTACCCTCAACGAGGGAATGGCGGCCGACCAGGAAGGGGATAATTTAAAAATCCGGTTTTCTTCCCGGTTTTTGTTAGACGCGTTGAAAGCGGTGGACGCAGAACGCGCTTATTTGGAATTTACCTCTGACCAGAGCCCGTGCGTTGTCCGCCCAATAGAAGGGGATTCATTTTTATATATGGTGCTGCCTGTGCGGCCCAACTAGGAGGGGCTTATGGAACTTGAAATCATTGCCATACACACGCCCGCTATTTCCCTCGGCCAGTTTTTAAAATTTTCCAATACGGTTGCAGCAGGGGCGGATGCAAAATTCTTAATCCAGAACGGGTTTGTGCAGGTGAACGGCCGGACGGAAACGCGGCGGGGGCACAAGCTAGTGCCCGGCGACCGGGTGGACATATCCTACGAGGATGACCATATATCCCTGGCGGTGGGCAGCGCATGACGGCCGGCCGGCTGGAACTGTTAAATTTCCGCAGCTATCCGGCGGCGGACATCACATTTTCGCCTGGGATGAATGTGATTTACGGCGGGAACGGCCAAGGGAAGACCAATCTGCTGGAAGCAGTATATCTATTCTGTACCGGGAAATCCTACCGGACGGCGCACGATATTGAAACGGTGCGGTTTGGGGCGCAGCGCGCCCGGGTGCGCCTGTCTTTTTCCGACAGCAAGCGGGCGCATACGGCGGAACTCCGGCTGGGGGATAAAAAAGCGGTCAGCGTCAACGGCGTTCCGGTCGGCAGGCTGAGCGAACTGGTAGGGATGTTCCGTGCGGTGATTTTTACCCCTGAACATTTGGGGCTGATACGGGGCGGCCCGGCGGCCCGGCGGCAGTTTTTGGATGTCTTCATCAGCCAGTGGAAGCCGGTATATTTTCAAACGCTGCTGTCCTACTATCAGGTGGTCCGGCAGCGGAACAGCCTTCTCCGGCAGCGGCCGGCAGATTTGCTTGGCCAGCTGGAGATATGGAATGAAAAGCTGTATGAATACGGAAAAGCGGTGTGCGCCGGCCGGGAAGAGGCGCTTTCGTCTTTAAATACCGCCGTACAGGCGGCTGCAAGGGATATCACCGCAGGGAAAGAGGAGTATACCCTTTGTTACCAGCCGTCTGTCAAAGGGGATTATGCCGACAAAGAGCATTTTATGGCGCAGCTCCGTCGCGTTTTTGACCAGGAAGTGGAAAAGGGCGTATCCCTTATCGGCCCGCACCGGGATGATTTTGCCGCGCGCCTTGGCGGCCGGGATTTGAAAAAATATGGTTCCCAAGGGCAGGTACGCACCTGTGTGCTGGGGTTAAAACTTTCTGAATGTGAAATGATTGCACACCATTGCGGCGATTATCCTGTGCTGCTTTTGGATGATATGTTAAGCGAATTGGACGGGCCGCGGCAGGAATATTTGCTTTCCCATATCGGGGGGCGGCAGGTGCTTTTGACCCATGCAGGCAGGCATCCGGTATTGCCGCATGCACAGGCGGTTTTTTATGTGCGGCAGGCAGCGGTAGTGCGGGAACGGTAAAACCAGAGGGGATGAAAAGATGTATTTGCATATTGGCGGCGATTTGACCATCCGGCTCTCGGCGGTGGTCGCCATTTTGGATATGGAAACGACCACTGTTTCCAAATATACAAAAGAATTTTTGCGCACGGCGGAAGAAGAAGGGTTTGTCTTTTCGGTGTCTGAAGATTTGCCGAAATCTTTTGTTATCATCGAAGAAGGTATGGGGAACCGCATTTACCTGTCGCCCATTTCATCGGCGACCCTTTTGAAACGTGCGGAAGAGAGCGGGTTATTTTTTCAGGAACAGGAATAGAAAGGGGAGGCTCATCTGTGGCAGAAGAAATCCAAAAGCAAGGGGAATACGGTGCGGAACAAATCCAAGTCTTAGAGGGCCTGGAAGCTGTCCGGAAGCGTCCCGGCATGTATATTGGCTCCACCAGCGCGCGGGGGCTGCATCATCTGGTATATGAAATTGTGGATAATTCCATTGATGAAGCGCTGGCGGGCTACTGCAAACATATCACTGTGACAATAGAAAAAGACAATTCCATTACTGTGACCGACGACGGGCGGGGAATCCCGGTCGGCATCCAGGAAAAAACAGGCCTTCCGGCAGTAGAAGTCGTCTTTACGGTGCTGCACGCAGGCGGAAAGTTCGGCGGCGGAGGGTACAAGGTATCCGGCGGCCTGCACGGCGTTGGCGCGTCAGTGGTAAACGCGCTGTCTACCTATCTGGAAGTTTGGGTGCGCAACGGCGAGCATGTTTATTACCAAAAATATGAGCGCGGCAAAACGGTTGTACCGCTGCAGATAGTGGGGGATACCACAGAAACCGGTACAAAAGTGACCTTCCACCCTGACCCGGAAATTTTTGAAACGACGGTGTACGACTATGAAACGCTGCTTTTGCGGCTGCGGGAGCAGGCGTTTTTGAACAAAGGCGTGTGCATTACCTTAACCGATACCCGTCCCGGCGAGGAACAGCAGGATGTGCTGCAATACGACGGCGGGCTGGTGTCGTTTGTACAGTATTTGAACCGTGCCAAAGAACCGCTGCATGAAGAAGTCATCGACATTGACACGGTGCGGGATGAAGTAGCGGTTGAAATTGCCATGCAATATACCACCAGCTATACCGAAACTATTTTATCCTTTGCCAACAACATCAATACCACCGAGGGCGGCACGCATGAAACGGGATTGAAAAACGCGCTGACCAAAGTATTTAATGATTATGCGCGCAAATATAATATGCTCAAAGAGGCGGACAAAAACCTTTCCGGCGAAGATATCCGCGAAGGGCTCACCTGCGTCATCAGCGTCAAGGTGACCGAAGCGCAGTTTGAGGGCCAGACCAAAACCAAATTGGGCAACAGTGAAGTGCGCGGCATTGTGGAACGGGTACTCAGTGAAAAACTAGAGGTCTTTTTGGAAGAAAACCCAGCCATTGCAAAGACCATTTTGGATAAAAGCCTGACGGCTGCACGCGCGCGGGAAGCGGCGCGCAAAGCACGGGAACTGACCCGGCGCAAGAGCGCGCTGGAAAGCTCGTCGCTGCCGGGAAAACTCGCCGACTGTGCCATCAAGCAGGCAGAGGGAACAGAAATCTACATCGTCGAGGGGGACAGCGCCGGCGGTAGCGCCAAGCAAGGGCGCGACCGTGCCTTCCAGGCAATCCTCCCGCTGTGGGGCAAAATGCTGAACGTGGAAAAATCGCGCATTGACAAGGTATACAACAATGAAAAGCTTATGCCGGTCATCATTGCGCTGGGCGCGGGCATCGGCGATGAATTTGACATATCCAAGCTGCGGTATGAACGCATTATCATTATGGCGGACGCCGACGTGGACGGCGCGCACATCCGCACCCTTTTGCTGACTTTCTTTTTCCGCTATATGCGGCCGCTGGTGGAGCAGGGGCATGTTTTTTTGGCACAGCCGCCGCTTTTCCGGGTAAAAAAAGGGAAAAAAGAGATTTACTGCTATGATGAAGTGCAGTTGAAAGAAGCGCTCTCCGAGGTGGGGGACGGCGCCGCGGTGCAGCGGTATAAAGGCCTTGGCGAAATGGACCCGCACCAGTTGTGGGAGACCACCATGGACCCGGCCACCCGGACCATCTTGCAGGTGGAATTGGAGGACGCCCAGCGCGCGGACGAAATTTTTACCATTTTGATGGGCGATAATGTAGAGCCGCGGCGGGAATTTATTGAGAAAAACGCCAAATATGTGGTGAATTTGGATATTTGACAAATGGAGCAGCAACGGAATGAAAAGGGCATCCAGGTAGAAATCAGCAAAGAAATGAAAAAGTCGTATATCGACTATGCGATGAGCGTGATTGCCGGCCGCGCGCTGCCCGATGTGCGGGACGGCTTAAAACCGGTGCACCGGCGGATTATTTATACCATGAACGAGGATGGGTTTACACCGGATAAACCGCACAGGAAGTGCGCTACCACCGTCGGCGACGTGCTGGGGCGGTACCATCCGCACGGCGACGCGGCCGTGTATGATGCATTGGTGCGCATGGCGCAGGATTTTTCGCTGCGCTACCCGCTTGTGGACGGGCACGGCAACTTTGGCTCGGTGGACGGCGACGGCGCTGCCGCCTACCGGTATACCGAAGCGCGCATGAGCCGGCTTGCCACCGTCATGCTGCGGGATATTGACAAAGATACGGTAGATTTTGTGCCAAATTTTGATGAAAACCGCAAAGAGCCGGTGGTGGTGCCGTCGCGGTTCCCGCAGCTTTTGTGCAACGGGTCGTCGGGGATTGCAGTGGGGATGGCTACCAATATCCCGCCGCACAACCTGTGCGAAGTGGTGGACGGCATTGTGGCTATCATCGACAATCCCGAACTGACGCTGGACGGGCTGATGGAGCACATCAAGGGGCCAGATTTTCCAACTTATGGCATTATTATGGGGAAAAGCGGTATCCGCAAGGCTTATGAAACCGGGCGCGGCAAAATTGTCATACGCGCACGCACTGAAATTGAGGAAATGGACAATGGGAAGTCGCGTATCATTGTCACCGAACTCCCCTACCAGGTCAACAAAGCGCGTATGATTGAAAAAATGGCCGATCTGGCCAAGGACAAAAAAGTTGACGGTATCACCGATATCCGCGATGAATCTGACCGGGACGGCATGCGGGTGGTCATTGAGCTGCGGCGGGACGTCAACGCCAATATTGTGTTGAACCAGCTGTTTAAATATACGCAGCTGCAGGAGGCGTTCGGTATCATCATGCTGGCGCTGGTGGACGGCCAGCCGAAGGTGCTTTCCCTGCGTGAAATGCTGGATCACTATATCGATTTCCAGAAATCGGTCATTGTGCGGCGCACCCAGTTTGATTTGAAGAAAGCACAGGCGCGGGCGCATATTTTAGAGGGGCTGCGCATTGCGCTGGACAACATTGACGAGGTGATTGCCACCATCCGCGCCAGCTACAACGACGCCAAGGAAAAATTGATGGAACGGTTTGGGCTGAGCGACCTGCAGGCGCAGGCTATCCTGGATATGCGCCTGGCACGGCTGCAAGGGCTGGAGCGGGAAAAAATTGAAGAGGAATATGCCGAGCTTATGAAACAGATTGCCTATTACCAGGCGGTGCTTGCCAGCGAGCAGATGGTGCTGGATATTGTGAAAGCAGAGCTTTTAGAAGTCAAGGAAAAATACGGCGACGACCGGCGCAGTGAAATTACGATGGCGGTAAATGAAATCAACTTGGAAGATTTGATTGAAGAAGAAGATAACGTCATTACGATGACCCACTACGGGTATATCAAGCGGCTGCCGGTGGACACCTATAAAAGCCAGCACCGCGGCGGGCGCGGCATTTCCGGGCTGCAAACGCGCGAAGAAGATTTTGTAGAAACACTGTTTATCTCGTCCACCCATGCGCATTTGCTGTTTTTCACCAACCGCGGCCGTATGTTTAAAATCAAGGCATACCAGATACCGGAAAGCGGGCGGCAGTCCAAGGGGACGGCGATTGTCAACCTGATCGAGTTAGACAACAATGAAAAAATCACTGCGATGATTCCCGTGAGGACTTTTGAAGACGGATATTACTTAACGATGGTTACCAAAAACGGCGTGGTGAAAAAGACGCCGGTGATGGACTATGCCTCCACCCGGCGGGGCGGCCTGATTGCCATTGGCCTGCGGGAGGATGACGAGCTAATCCGCGTCAAGCTGACCGACGGCAACCAGCAGATCATTTTGGGTACGCGGGACGGCATGTGTATCAAATTTGCAGAAAGCGACGTGCGTCCCATGGGGCGCGGCGCCAGCGGCGTAATGGGCATCCGGCTGCACAGCGGCGACCAAGTGGTGGGCATGAGCATCTGCCGCGAAGGCGGGAGCCTGCTCACGGTAACTGAAAACGGCTATGGCAAAAAAACGCCTTTGGAGGAATTTAAGCTGCAAAACCGCGGCGGGAAAGGGGTAACTGGATACCGGCTGACTGATAAAACCGGCCTGGTTGCCGGTATGAAGGTGGTGGACGACAGCGACGATGTTATGATTATTACATCAGATGGCGTTATCATCCGCACCGGCGTGGAGGAAATCAGCGAATATGGCCGCGTAACCCAAGGCGTACGGGTCATGCGCCCGGATGACGGTGTGGGCGTAGTTTCCATTGCCAGGGTTTCCAAAGAGGAAGAAGAAAGCGACGTTATGGAACCAACAGAATGAAAAATATCCGGCATACGCCGGATATTTTTTTACTTCATCAGCTTTATCTGAAAAAATAAAAAAACGCCTGGTATAAACCAAGCGTTTTTTGACCGACAAAAGAGAGCTGGGACAATCCTCAACCGGTCATCTTTACTATAACACAACAGAAAAGAATTGTCAACCCCCAAACCGGAAAAACTTGCACGGGTATAAGCTTAAACTTCATTTTAGCTTGTACTTTCCGGTATAATATGCACCGGAGGTGCAAAATTATGATAAAATTAGACATCGAAGGCTTGCTGAAGCAGCAAGATAAGAAAAAATACTGGCTGCTGCAAAAAACGGGCCTGAGCTACGCTGTAATCAACCGGATGATTCGCGGGGAATATCACTGTATTTATTTTCACACCATTGAACTGCTTTGTGACGCATTGGGCTGTGAGCCGGGCGATTTGATCAAACGTGAAAAATGACCCCTGAATGCAAATCAGGGGTCATTTTGTTTATGGTGCAGCGGTACGCGGCGCAACAATTGCTGAAACTTGCTCGCTGGGAAGCTTGCCGGGTTCTTGCTGCCAGGCGGTGATGATATCGAATGCGCGCAGGGTACTGCCGGTTGGGACAGGTATCAGCCAAAGCCCGTTGTCTAAAACGGTTGTGGTGAGTACCAATCCGTCAGGCAGCCGTACGGAAACGGCCGCGCCGGTGACGCCATAGCCTAAAATGAGGGTGTCCCCCTCGGTGATGGGTTTTTCAAAAATAGGCGGCGCAGACTGCTGCCCTGCCGGCTGGTTGACAACTGAAAAAGCTGCCAATGGCAGGCCATCCACTGTGACGGTTCCATCTTCTGATACCAGGATTTGATATTGGTCGGGCAACAGCGCAAAACCAGGCGGCGCTTCTGTTTCTTCCAGCGTGTAGCTGCCGGGCGGTATCCGCCCGAACTTCACCATACCGTTTTCATCCGATATGGCGGTTTGCCCGGTGGACAATGAAAAAACCGCGCCGGCAAGCGGCGTATTGCCGCTCTGGTCGTATTTGCAAAACGCCAATATTGGATCAGGCATATTGGGTACATAAAAATCAGAAAGCGGCAGCCCATCTACTGTGATATCCCCGTTTTGCGCAACGGCAATGGTATAGGTGCGGCGGATGGGCAAATATCCATCCGGCGCCTTCGTTTCGGTCATGGTGTAAATACCGGGCGGCAGCGCGGGAAATGTAACCGTCCCGTCTGCCCCAGAAACTGCGCTTGCCCCATTGGACAGTGTAAATTGCGCACCTGGCACAGGCTTCGCATTTTCCCTGTCCCACTTCAAAAAGGAAACGTCATACCGGGTTCCATTGGTACAGCAGCATCCGCATGGGCAGCAGCGCATGGGACACCGGTTCCCGGATAGGTTGCAGGTTGTGTGTTCCATTGCATCCTCCTTTCCGTTTTATTGTATGCGGCAAAAGGGGAAAATGCGCCTGGATACAGTCAGCGGTTTTGTAGCAGAAATTCCAGCAGCGCCTGGCATCCAGAAAGGATGTCGTTGTAAGTGCGGTCAAAATCACCGGTATACCATGGGTCAGCAATGTCGCGCGGGCAGCTTGTAAAATCCAGCAGCCGGCAGATGTGCGGACCGTCTTTTCCGGTAATGCGTTTGATATTTGCGATATTTTGGCTGTCCATACCAATTAGGTAATCATACGCATCATAGTCATGTTTTGTCAATTGTACGGCAATTTTGCCATCGACAGCAATATTGTGTTGGGCAAGCTTATCCCGCGTCCCCCGATGGACCGGATTGCCAAGTTCTTCGGTGCTGGTGGCGGCGGAAGCGATGATAAATTGGCTGGACAGCCCGCGTTTTTCCACTAAATCGCGCAGGACAAATTCCGCCATGGGCGACCGGCAGATATTGCCGTGGCAGACAAATAAAATACGGATAGGTTTCATGGTGTGACCTCCTAATAAAAAAAGCCGGAATAAGCCCGGCATTTTTAATATTTGCTATTACGGTGCGGATAATATATCAACTAGCTGCTGTGCTTCTTGCAGGGTAAAATCCTCGGTAATCAGAATACTGTCAGAGTCGATGGGTGCGTATACAGGCGGATTGGCAATCATGGTATTGTCAAGCATGAAGCAAAGGCGGTTTTCCACGCTGCCAGATCTGGATAATACCGATTCTGTAGCGTCAGCAAATTTTTCACGGCCGTCAGCGGTAAAAAAAAGCTCTACTGCGTAGCATTGCTGCTGCTTTACCCATCGCACCCGGGCGCCCAATACATCCTGGGCATCCAAATAAATGGTTCCGTTCGTATCTTTTATGTAAAAGGAGTCTTTGACACCGGAAAGCTGGGCAATTTGACCAGGTGGTTTTTGATTGGGATAAACACCAACCGGTGTGCTGCCGAGCAGCAAGGCAATGAGAACGCAGCAAATAGAATGCATGGGCCATCCTCCTATTATACGGTTCAGATTTTAAAAAAACCGCCGTGTATATGCAAATATCCACGGCGGTACAAATGGAGGCGGGGAGAGTCGAACTCCCGTCCGAAAACCCTTCCACACAAGGCGCTACGGGTGTAGCCTGTGATTGGTTCTCCCGTCCGGATGGTTCACAGGCAACCCACCCGGACGGCAGCCGCATCCGTCATGCCGGGGCTATGCGGCGCTTGCCCCGTTCACGTTCACCACGTCAATGACGCCCTAATCCCAGCCCCGCGGTCAGGCCGGAAGGACGGCTGCCGGACTTAGGCGGCAGCGAGTTCTAAATTATCGTTTGCCTTTATATTTAAAGGTTTTGGTTTTTAAAGCGGCGCAACCCGCTACCCGCTCCCTGTGCTTCAAAATCCCCGTCGAAACCAGTACGCCCCCTTATTTGGTACCGATTATCATACCACGGACGGCGCGGTTTGTCAATACCAAATGCTGTTAATTGAGGCGTATCATCCGGCGGGCTTGGCGGCAGTCGGCATCATACAGAAGCAGGGCAGGCAGCAATGCTGCGGCTAACAATAATAAAACCCGGACAATCTTCATTGCAAAATCATCTCCTTTTATGGTAGTATAGACAAAGAGGCTGCAAAAATATGCAATGTTTGTGCCGGTGCTAAAGAAACAGCCGTCTTAATATACTGATGGTAAAGATTGGTATAAAGGGGCGGTGGCATTGAAAAGATGGAAAAATCCCGGATGGTTTGCCGGGACAATGTTGGTGCTGGTGGCATTGTTGGTGTTGCTTTGGGGCAGGTTTTTCCTGGTGGAATTTTTTTTGCCCGACCGTCCGGCGGCAGATGCAACCGACACCACGCGGTATTACCGCTTCACCGGCGGTATGTTTAACCAGGGGCGGCTGGATATCATTGCGCAGTTTGGCTGGGAAGTCGATGCGCAGCCGATGGAAAGGGAACGGGTGCGCATCCCCAAAAAATTTGATGAAGTGTACTGCAATTATAACATCATCCAGCAGCGGGTAGGGCTGGATTTGCGGCGGTACCGCGGCAAGAGCGCCACCCGGTATACCTACCGGCTGAAAAACCATCCGTTAGAGCCTGAATATGCACGGGTCAATTTGCTGGTGTACGGCAACAAGGTGATTGCAGCGGATGTTTGCAGTGTGGCATTGGATGGGTTTTTACATGGGATAAATGAACGGGAATGAGGGAGAGCTATATGCGGTTGGATAAAATGCTGGGGAAGTGCGGGTATGGCAGCAGGCGGGAACTGAAATCTATGATACGGTCAGGCGCGGTGACAATCAACGGCCGGGTGTGTACCAACGCGGCGCAGCATGTGGATGAAACCGGCGATGTGGTGTGTGTTTGCGGAAAACAGGCGGTATACCGGGAATTTGTCTATTTACTGCTGCACAAACCAGCGGGATATGTAAGCGCAACGGAAGACGGGCGGTACCCGGTGGTGACACAGCTCGCGGGGGACCAATACCGGCAGTTCGGCCTGTTCCCGGTAGGGCGGCTGGACGTGGATACCACCGGCCTGTTGCTGCTGACCAATGACGGTGCGTTTGCACACCGGGTGCTGTCGCCTAAATCGCATGTGCCAAAAACCTATTTGGCGAAAGTGGATGGCTGTTTGACGCAGGCGGATGTCAATTTTATGGCGGCAGGCGTACCGCTGGGCGGCGGCGAGACGGCGATGCCTGCAAAGCTGGAGCTTTTGGATGCAGAAAATGAGGGCTTGCTGACCATTTATGAGGGGAAATTCCACCAGGTCAAGCGGATGTTTGCCGCTGCCGGGAAACCGGTCGTACAGCTCAAGCGGGTGAAATTCGGCGCCCTTTCGCTGCCCGGCGGGATGCAAGAAGGGGATTGCCGGGAATTGACGGCGGACGAACTGGATTTGATTGAACAAAATAGCCAATCAGGCAGATAGTTAGAACCGCTGTTTCATGAAAACATACCAAAAAATGAGAAATCTAAAACGGCGGTTTCCAAAAAATTGCTGAAATAATAAAAGAATGGCGGGGCATTGCCGGTCAATTTTGTGCAGGTTCACCTGTTCCGCATGGCCAATATGCCGGAAAAAACCGCATAAATGCTGATTTTATGCAAAAGTGCTAAAAGGCAAAAGGGAAATTTGGCTATTTGCCTACTGGTCGGGATAGCGCAAATATGGTATATTAATAGTAACACATTGGGTATTGAAAACCATGAAATATTCCATCGATTGGAAATTAGGAGGCATTTAGAAATGGCAGGATTGAAGTTAGACCATATTTACAAAAAATACGCAGGCGGCGTTACGGCGGTATCCGATTTTTGTCTGGATATTGAGGATAAAGAATTTGTCGTGCTGGTTGGCCCGTCTGGCTGCGGAAAATCTACCACGCTGCGTATGATTGCAGGCCTGGAGGAGATTACCGAAGGCGAACTGTACATAGGCGACAAGCTGGTAAACGATGTGGCGCCGAAAGACCGCGACATTGCAATGGTGTTCCAAAACTATGCATTGTATCCGCACATGACGGTATTTGAAAACATGGCGTTCGGTTTGAAGCTGCGCAAAACCCCGAAAGATGAAATCAAACGCCGCGTAAATGAAGCTGCAAAAATCTTGGATATTGAACATTTGCTTGACCGCAAGCCGAAGGCTTTGTCGGGCGGCCAGCGGCAGCGTGTGGCTCTGGGCCGCGCCATCGTCCGTGAACCAAAGGTGTTCTTGATGGACGAACCGCTTTCCAACTTGGACGCAAAGCTGCGTGTGCAGATGCGTACAGAAATCAGTAAGCTGCACAAACGGCTGCAAACCACGTTTATTTACGTTACCCACGACCAGACCGAAGCGATGACGATGGGTACGCGCATTATTGTTATGAAAGATGGTTTTATCCAGCAGATTGATACGCCGACATCGCTGTATTCCAATCCGGTTAATATGTTTGTGGCTGGTTTTATCGGCAGCCCGCAGATGAACTTTGTGGATGTGAACATTGTCAAGAAAGATGATGATGTATACTTGGATGGGCCGGGTTTTTCCATCAAGGTACCGGAAGGCAAGGTCGCCAAGCTGGAAGCGTCCGGCTACATTGGCAAAGAAGTTGTTTTGGGTGTCCGGCCGGAGGATATCCATGATGAAGAAGCTATCATCAGTTCTTATCCGGATAGCACCATTGATGCTTTTGTAGAAGTAACGGAAATGATGGGTGCGGAAACTTACCTGTACCTGAAAATTGCAGATATCCCATTTACCGCCCGTGTCAACCCGCGCAGCACAGCACAGCATGGCGATACCATCAAAGTGGTTTTTGACACCAACAAAATCCATCTGTTTGACAAAGAAACAGAGATTGCAATTTTGCACTAATCATTTACAAAAAACAGGCCACCGCTTAAAATGCGGTGGCTTTTTTGTGAATAAAAACCGCTGCCTTTGTCTATACTGGTAGTATCTACCAAATAAGAGGGAGGCATGGCTTATGAAGTTGGAATCCCTGGCGGCAGTATCCCAGGCTTTTCACCCGAAACTGCAAAACAAGCAGGAGCTGGCACATAGCAGGCTGTTGTTGGAAATCCAGCGGGTGGTAACTGATTTGGAAACAGCCCAGACCCGTTTTTGTGAATTGACCGATCCCGATTTGATTGACGCACAAATTTATCTGATGAAAAGCTTGGAAGCGCGCTACCGGTTCCTTATCCGCCGCGCGAAAGAGTTTGGTTTGCAGAATTCTGCATTTTCCAGTGAAATTATTATTTAAAGCAGGCATAATCACCTCTTTTCAGCCGTATACTGTAAAGAGGTGATTGCAATTGGAAACACTGCAATTTTCAACCGTTATCGGTTACATACTGGGCCTTTTGGTATTGTTTGTAGTAACGCGGATTTTATTGAAGCCTTTGCGTGTTTTTATCCGTTTGCTGGCAAATAGCGTGGCTGGCATTTTGCTGATGATGCTCTTGAATGCATTGCCGTTTGGCATTTACCTTGGCATTAACCCCATTACGGCCCTTGTGACTGGGTTGCTGGGCGTGCCGGGCGTCTGCCTGCTGTTGGTGCTGCAAATATTTTTTTGATAAAAAATGGGACGGCCTTATGCTGTCCCATTTGATTTACAATAAAGCCTGTGGTCTGATGCAGTCGGTGCCCATATAGGGGCGGAGCGCCTCCGGAATGGTCACGCTGCCGTCGGCGTTTTGGTAATTTTCCAAAATAGCCGCTGTGGTGCGCCCAATAGCGACCCCGCTGCCGTTTAAGGTGTGTACATATTGTGCTTTGTCCTTTTGGCTCTTTTTGTACCGGATATTAGCCCTTCGTGCCTGGAAATCTTCAAAATTGGAGCAGGAAGATATTTCTACATAGCGGCCGTAGCTTGGCATCCATACTTCAATATCATATTTCATAGCTGCGGTAAAGCCCAAATCACCCACGCAGATTTTTACTACCCGGTAGGGGAGGCCCAAAAGCTGCAAGACCCGTTCTGCATCATTTGTCAGTTTTTCTAATTCTTCATAGTAATGTTCCGGTTCGGTGAATTTTACCAGCTCTACTTTATTAAACTGGTGCTGGCGGATAAGCCCGCGGGTATCCTTGCCGGCAGATCCTGCTTCTGAACGGAAGCAAGCGGAATAAGCGGCAAATTTGAGCGGGAGCTGGGAACCGTCAATGATTTCATCCCGGTACAGGTTTGTCACCGGCACTTCGGCAGTGGGGATAAGGAAGTAGTCGGTGCCCGCCACTTTGTAAGCGTCCTCTTCAAATTTGGGAAGCTGGCCGGTGCCCACCATACTGTGCCGGTGTACCATATAGGGAGGGAACACTTCGGTATAGCCGTTTTCAGTGTGGGTGTTCAAATAAAAATTGACAATGGAACGTTCCAGCCGTGCACCCAGCCCTTTGTAAAAGGTGAAGCGGGAACCGGTAACCTTTGCGGCGGCGTCCGGATCTAAAATGCCAAGGTCTGCGCCAATGTCCCAATGTGCTTTTGGCTGGAAAGAAAAGGCGGTTGGCTCCGACCAGCGGCGGATTTCCACGTTGTCTTCGTCGGTATCGCCGTCCGGCACGGTTTCATTTGGGATATTGGGGATGGTAAGCAAAAGCTGCTGCAAGGCGTCTTCTGTTTGACGCACATGGTCGTCCAGCGCTTTGATTTGTTCGGAGAGCTGCTTCATCTCTTCAAAGATAGGCGCGGTGTCCTTTCCTTCTTTTTTCAGCGCAGGAATCTGCTTGCTGACAGCATTTTGTTTGGATTTTAGCTGTTCTACTTCAAATAACAGCTCCCGGCGGTTGGCGTCCAGTTCCAGCAGCCGGTCTAAATGGATGGGTTCTTTGCGCCGTGCCAGCGCTTGTTTTACTTCTTCCGGGTTTTCCCGGATACGCTTGATGTCCAACATAACTAAGCTCCCCCTTAAGGATTGATTTTATCATATAGATAGCCCTGTGTTTCATCCAATGCTGCGCGGTCCACGTCTTTCAGCATGTCGCGGGCGGCGCGGGTGCTGCCGTCTTCATATAGCTCTGCTGCTTCCAGCAGTGTTTTATCAATGGCAGCTTTGGCCGTTTGGGCATCCTGCTGTGCTTTTTTTTGCGCGTCAAGTTCTTCTTTCAAATCATCTACCTGTGCATTGACGGCTTTTAGCTGGTCGGAAAGTTCCTGATTGCGCGCGGTCAGCTCTGAAACGCTTTCCTGCATGCCTCTGCTTTTGTTTTCATGTTCTGCCAGCTCTTTTTTGTAATTATTTTGCGTCAGACCGGCAATCAATATCAAAACCAGGGCAAAGGTAAACAAAATGATGGTGTAAAGCCATAAGAATTTTGTGTTTTGCTTCACAGCCTGTTCAGCTCCTTTTTGATTTTTGTTCCACGTGGAACAGTGTATCTGCTTTAAAATGGCTCTTTCATAAAAAAAGTGCGGTTTTCATCAAATGATATGCGCCATACCAAAAACGTGCGGGAAATAGCCATTTTAAAGGGGCGGATTTTGTCACTTTTCCAAAAGTTTTACAATTCTTTCCAAATCAGACGGGCCGTAATATTCAATTTCAATTTTGCCCTTTGCTTTCCCGTTGATAATTTTCACCTTGGTTCCAAAATTCCCAGCCAACTGTTTTTCCAGTGCCATCAGCGCGACTTTCACATTGACATCTTCCTGCTGTTTTGGCTTTCGCTTTTTGGGGGATGTTTTTGCTATGGTTTCCAGTTCCCGTACACTAATACCTTGCTCCACCACCATGCGGGCCAGTTCCGACTGCCGTTTGGGGCTTTCGCATGACAACAGTACTTTGGCATGGCCAAAGGAAAGCTGTTTGCTGGAAATAAGGCCGATCACATCTTTGGGCAGGTTCAGCAGTCGCAGGGAATTTGCCACCGATGACCGGCTTTTGGATAATTTTTTAGAAATTTGTTCCTGTGTCAGGGAAAATTCATCCATCAGCTTTTTATAACCCAGCGCCTCTTCAATGGGGTTTAAATCCTGCCGCTGCAAATTTTCAATGAGCGCCAGTTCATATACCCGCTGGTTGTCAATGGTGCGGATGATGGCCGGGATGGTCTTTTTCCCGGCCAGCTTGGAGGCGCGCCACCGCCGTTCGCCTGCAATAATCTGATAAAACCCGGTATCCAGTTTATGGACAATGATGGGCTGGATCACCCCGTGTTCGCGGATGGAATCGGCCAAATCGGATAATTTGTCTTCATCAAAATCGGTGCGCGGCTGCTGGCGGTTTGGCTCTACTTCTATCAGTTTGAGGTCAACAACTGTTTCGCCGGGCGCGGCTGATATATCGTTGAACAGGGCGTCCAAGCCCTTCCCAAGACCTTTTTTTTGCATATGTTCACTTCCTTTCGGCATTGTTGTCTATCACTTCCTGTGCCAAATCCATATAGCATTCGGCGCCGCGGGAGTGTTTGTCGTAAATATGGATGGGCTGCCCAAAACTGGGCGCTTCGCTCAGCCGTACATTGCGCGGGATGACAGAGGCGTATACTTTTTGCGGGTAAAACCGTTTTACCTCGTCTGCCACCTGGATGGACAGATTGGTGCGGGCGTCAAACATGGTGAGCAGCACCCCTTCAATGTCCAGTTCGGGGTTGAGCGACTGCCGCACTTTACGGATGGTGCCGGTGAGCTGGCTTAACCCTTCCAACGCATAATATTCGCATTGGATGGGGATTAAGATGGTATCGGCGGCCACCAAAGCATTGAGGGTTAGCAGCCCCAGCGACGGCGGGCAATCGATGATGATAAAATCATAGGCGGGTTTGATGTGTGCCATGGCGTGTTTTAGCCGGAATTCCCGCCCTTCCATAAGTACCAGTTCCACTTCCGCGCCGGCCAGTTCCACATTGGACGGGCAGAGGGAGAGGTTTGGAACGGATGTTTCCACACAGGCGGTTTGTATATCCAGTTCCCCTGACAGTACGCCATACACCGAATGCTGTATTTGCCGCGGGTCTGCCCCTACGCCGCTGCTGGCGTTGCCCTGCGGGTCCAGGTCGATGAGCAGCACACGCTTACCCAGCGCGGCCAAGCAGGCGCTTAAGTTGATGGCGGTGGTGGTTTTCCCTACGCCGCCCTTCTGATTGGCAACGGCAATACATTTTCCCATACGCCGCCCCCTTTCGTCAGTTTGATATCAAATACCATTATACCATACAATTGTTCCACATGGAACATTTTTTATAAAAAAATCCGCCGGAACAGGAAAAATTCCGGCGGATATAATGGGAATTTAAAACTAAGCATTTTTGGGGATTTTAATGGTATATTCTACATAATTATCGTATTCCCGCTGGGAAGATACCGCATTGATGCCCGATTCCCGCATGACCGAAACGGCATGCCGGATGGTATTTAAGAAAATTCGGACGTCTTTGAGTACCCGCACCCGTTTGGGGCGGCTGGCCAGTGGATCTTGCGCTTGTTCCTGCAATGTCCGCTCAATGAGCGCGTCGGTTTCTTTGACGTTGAGGCCTTGTGTGCAGACAAGTTTGAGGACGGAAAGCTGCGCCGCTTCATCGGGCAGCCGCAGCAATGCACGTGCATGCCGTTCGGTTAGGCCATAATCTGCAATGATTTTTTTCACAGATGGCGATAGCTTTAACAGACGCAGTTTGTTGGCGACTGTGGATTGGTTTTTGCCGATTTTGGCGGCAAGCTCTTCTTGTGTGAAACCGTGCTTGGAAAGCAGCAGGTTGTAAGCTTCCGCTTCTTCCATAAAAGATAAATCCTGCCGCTGGACATTTTCAATCAGCGCCACTACGGCGCTGTCGTCGTCGCACATATCAACGGGGATGGCTGGGATGCGGGTAAGGCCTGCCCTCATAGCTGCGCGCAGCCGCCGTTCGCCGGCAATCAGTTCAAATTGGCCGCCCGGCAGCCGCCGCACCGAAATGGGCTGCAGCACGCCATACTGCCGGATGGAGCTGGAAAGCTCGTCCAATGCATGCGCGTCAAATACCTTCCGCGGCTGATGGGGATTGGGCAGAACGTTATGGACGGGAATTTGTATGACCGTCTGTTTGGAACGTTCGGATGGTTTAAACAATGCTACCATATGAACACCTCATTTGTAAAAATTTTATGTACCGGGAAATACTGTTTCTTTATGTTCCTTATTATAGCATAAATATGCAGATTATGGAAATAAAATCGTTCGTAAAATTTTTACAAATTCGAGGTTCTTTCGCGGTATTTCCCGCTATTTGAGCGGGTCTTTTGCAGGTTTTGGGGCTTTCCGGGGATATTTTGTCGATGTGTTTTTTACTTTTTTTATCACCAGCAGATTGTGTTTTAGGTCGGTAGAGGGGATTTCATAGCGGACAATGCGTTCCAGTTCGCCGCCCAGCAGCCGCACGGCGTTTTCGGCCGCCTGCATTTCTTCCGACGCCGCCGGCCCCTTCATGGCAATAAAATATCCGCCCACCTTGACAAACGGCAGGCACAGTTCAGAAAGTGTGGACAGGTTTGCAACCGCGCGCGATATGCACACGTCGAATTGCCCGCGGTATGCGGCGTCCTGCCCGGCGTCCTCCGCCCGCGCATGGACGGCGCGGATACCGGTTAGCCCCAGTTCCTCGGCTGCTGTGTTTAAAAACCGTACCCGCTTGGCAAGCGAGTCCAGCAAGGTTACCGACAAATCGCTTTGGCAGATTTTAAGCGGGATACCCGGCAATCCCGCGCCGCTGCCAACATCCATGACGCTGGCGCCTTCAAAAAAGACGTTGGATTCCAGCGCGGCAATGGAATCTAAAAAATGCTTGGTGATAACCTCGTGCTCATTGGTGATGGCAGTCAGGTTGATGCGGCTGTTCCAGTCCAGCAGCAAATCAAAATAGGCGGCAAGCTTGGCCGCCTGCGGGCGGGTAACGCCCGCCTCCAGCAGCAGGGATGTCTGCATAGGGTTTACCTCCCGTAAAAAAACCGCCAGAGTGTTGGCTGGCGGTTTCGATTTTGGTTTATTCAACAGCGTGCGCACAGCGGTCGCACAAATCGGGGTGGTCGGCATGGGTGCCAACCGATGGGCTGTACATCCAGCACCGCTGGCATTTTTCGCCTGGCGCTTGCTCGACGGTGATGAAAAGCCCGGCGGTGTCTTCCGCCTTCCACGCCGTATCCGGCGCAGGGCAGGGAAGCACTTCCACAGCCGAGACAATCAGCAAGGTGGCCAGGTCGTTTTGCTTCAAGAAATCGGCCAGCCCGCCGTCGGCATACAGCTTGACCAGTGCGTTTAAGCTGTGGCCAATGATTTTTTCATTGCGGGCATTCTCCAGCGCCTTGCTCACGTCGCTGCGGATAGCAAGGATGCGGTTGTAGGTTTCCTCCAGCGCAGCGTCCTCCAGCGACGGGTCGGGCTGCGGGATGTCGTTGAACACCGCGCCGTCCAGGTTGTCGGTGGATTTGTGCGGCATGGCGGCCCAGATTTCCTCAGCGGTGAAGCACAGCACCGGGGTGAGCATACGCACCAGCATATCTAGAATGCGCCAGATGGCCGTCTGTGCGCTGCGGCGCGCGGCGGAACCGGGCTTGCTGGTGTACAGCCGGTCTTTGATGACGTCCAGATAGAAGTTGCTCATATCCACCACGCAGAAACTGTGTATCGCGTGGAACATCACATGGAAATCGTAGGTTTCATAGCCGCTGCGTACCGTTTTGAGCACTTGGTTTGCGCGCATCAGCGCCCAGCGGTCCAACTCCTGCAGCTCGCTGTCAGGCACCAGGTCGGTATCCGGATGGAAGTCAAACAGATTGCCCAGGATGTAGCGGGCGGTATTGCGGATTTTGCGGTAGCTTTCAGACAACTGCTTAAGGATGGCCTGGCTCATGCGCATATCCGATTTAAAGTCCGCCGTCACCACCCACAGCCGCAAAATGTCAATGCCGTACTGCTTGGCAATCTCCAGCGGGCTTACTGTATTGCCCTTGGATTTGGACATTTTTTTGCCGTCGTCGTCAATGGTAAAGCCGTGGGTCAGCACCGCCTTATAGGGCGCTTTGCCGGTCAGCGCCACCGAGGTGAGCAAAGACGACTGGAACCAGCCGCGGTATTGGTCGTTTCCTTCCAAATAGAGGTCGGCCGGCCAGTGGTGGTCTTTGCGGCCCTGGCACACCACAAAATGGCTGGAGCCCGAATCAAACCATACGTCCATGATATCTTTTTCTTTGTTAAAATGCGTGTGGCCGCACTTGGGGCATTTGGTGCCGGCCGGCAGGATGCCGTCCGCTTCCATCTCATACCAGGCGTCCGAGCCCTTTTCACGGAAGAGCGCCGCAACTGCCGCCGTGGTATCGGCATTGATCAGTGCTTCGCCGCACGCCTTGCAGTAGAATATTGGCAGCGGCACCCCCCACAGCCGCTGGCGGGAAATGCACCAGTCGCTGCGGTCCTCCACCATTTTTTTGATGCGGTCTTCACCCCACTTGGGCGTCCATTCGGCAGTGGAAATGGCTTTAATGGCGTCTTCTTTGAAGGCGTCCACCGACGCAAACCACTGTTCGGTCGCGCGGAACACAATGGGGTGGTTGCACCGCCAGCAGTGCGGGTAGGAGTGGGTGATGGGCTCGACGGCCGGCAGCAGGTTGTCAGCTTTGAGCCGTTCCAGGATGGCTGCGCTGGATTTTGCATAGAACATCCCGGCAAACGGGCCGGCTTCCTCATTCATCATACCATCGTCGTCCACCGGCACAATGATGGGCAAATCATAGTTTTTGCAAACCAGGTAGTCGTCTGCGCCGTGCCCCGGTGCCGTATGGACGCAGCCGGTCCCCGCGTCCAGCGTGACGTGGTCGCCCAATATTACCAGCGAATCGCGGTCTAAAAACGGGTGGCGGCAGGTGACATATTCCAAATCCGCCCCGGAAAATTCCCTGACAATTTCATAGCTGTCAATGCCTGCGATTTTCGCATAGCTCTCTGCCAAATCACTTGCCACCACATAGTGTTCGCCGTTTGCCGCCATCACGCAGTAGGTAAAGGCGGGGTTTACGCAGATAGCCACGTTGCCGGGCAGCGACCAGGTGGTGGTGGTCCAAATGACGAAAAAGACATTGTCCAGGCCGTCAAACTTGCCCTTGCCGTCGGCAAGCGGGAATTTGACGTAGATGGAGTTGGTTTCGTCGTCTGCATATTCAATTTCCGCTTCGGCCAGCGCGGTCTGGCAGTCGGTGCACCAGTAAACCGGTTTTTTGCCCTTGTAAATGACCCCTTTTTCGGCCATCGCGCCAAATACCTCTATCTGCTTGGCCTCAAATTCCTTTTGCAGCGTGATATACGGATGGTCGAAATCGCCCAGTACGCCCAGACGCTTGAACTGCTCCTTCTGGGTTTCAATATACTGCATGGCAAACTCGTGGCACAGGCGGCGGAAGTCCGCTTCGCTCATTTCCTGCCGGTTGACTTTGCGTTTTTTGATGGCCTGTATCTCAATGGGCAGCCCGTGGGTGTCCCAGCCGGGGACATAAGGCGCCTTGAAGCCGGTCATATTTTTGTAGCGCACTACAATGTCTTTTAAAATTTTGTTGAGCGAATGGCCCAAGTGGATGTCGCCGTTGGCAAACGGCGGGCCGTCGTGCAGCACAAACAGCGGTTTCCCGTCATTGTGCGCCATCAGCTTGTCATACCTGCGCTCCGCTTCCCAGGCCGCGACCAGTTCGGGCTCCTTCTGCGGCAGGCCCGCGCGCATGGAAAAGTCGGTTTTGGGCAGGTTTAGGGTGTTTGCGTAATCCTGTTCCACGTCTTGTTCACAGCTCCTTCTCAAAAGTCCTAGAATTCAGCGTTGTCGGTCATGGATTTCACGGCGTCAATCTGCGAGGAAAGCATGCCGATCATCCGGCTTTTAAACAGCTCCATCGACTGTTTTAGGTTTTCCGCCTGCTCGGTTAATGTGGAAACGCTTTTGTTGGCGTTTTCAATGATGGCCTGCGCGCGTTTTTCAGCGTCCTCCACAATCAGGCGGGCGCGCTCCTCGGCGTTGCGCTTGACGTCCTCGCCGGTACTCTGCGCGACAATCAGCGTGTTCTGCATGGTGTCCTCAATGGATTTATAATGCTCCAGCGCGCCGTTTAATGCGTTGATTTTGTCGTTTAAATCAATGGAAGATTTGTAAAGCGATTCATAATCGTTGAGCACCAGTTCTAAAAAGTCCTCCACCTCGTCTTTTTGATAGCCGAGTGCGGAGGTCCTGAATTTTTTATTCTGGATATCCAATGGCGTCAGCATCCCATATCCCTCATTTCTACCATAAGCTATCGTGTTGGTTTTTATACGTATTTTTTAACCAAAAGGTGCACACGCCCTTTTTTGGATACGCCGCCGGTTGGGACAACCTGCATTTTTCCATATCCGCGCACCGAAAGGACGGCGTTTTCCGGCACCTGCTTGGCACAGGAGGTCTGGACTTCGTAATTGACGGCGACCAGCCCCTTTTCAATCAGCCCGGCGCTTAGGCTCCGTGATTTCCCCAGCACGGCGCCCACCACGCAGTCTAAGCGCATGGAAGATACCGTACAGGTGGATTCTTCAAATTTGCGCTCGATGGCTAGGCTTCCCACATCATCCACCTGCGCGCAGTGCAGCGGGCAGCGCCCGGCAGCCTTGAGCTCCTGCAGCAGCAGTTTGCAGGCGGGCGGGGTACAAAAATAAATGGCACAATCCCCGTCTACGGCAATATCCCCAATGGCTTCGCGCGTGAGCCCCAGCCCCAGCGCCGCGCCCAAGAAGTCGCGGTGGGACAGCAGTGCGCCGCCGCCCGTCCGCGCCTGGACGGCACAGATGGGGAAAGGCTGTTCCCAGGCGTCCGGCGGGGCAAACCGCAGCATTTTCCGTTCTGCGTCCTCATACCCGCCAAACGGGGTTATGGTAAAATCCCCATGGATACGCGCGAGGGCTATCTGCTGCACCCGCGGGCTTAAAAATGCCGAAAACATAGGCGCGCCTGATAGTAGACACCGCTGCGCCAGGTCATATAAGCGCGACAATACAAGCCTATCCTCACTGTCTAGGCCGGCGGTGATGTGCTGTTTGTCCATCAATCCAGGTCAAATGCGCCTTTGGTCTTGAGTTCGTCCGAAAAGTCGCCCATGATGCCAACGTTATAGGGGGCCAGCAGCAAAATGCCGTTGGATACCTTCTGCATAGAGCCGTCCAGCGCATAGACCGCGCCGCTTAAGAAATCCACCACTTTGCGCGCCACATCCTTGTCCACTTTTTCCAAATTTACCACCACCGGCTTTTTGGCTTTCAGGTGGTCGGCAATGTCCTGCGAATCGCTGTAGGTGAGCGGCTGGATGACTACCACCTTGAGCTGCGTAGTGGTGTGGATGTTGACCACCTTGCCCTTTTTGGAGCCAAAGTCAATGGGGGCATCCTCCCGTTCTTTGCGCGGCGAAATGACCGGTTCTTCAAAATCGCGGTCTTCCTCTTCGTCGCCTACCCCCATCAGGCCCATCATTTTGTTCATGAAATTGCCCATGCCCAAATCCTCCTCATTGGTTTTTAAATAATGCCCTGCCGACGCGTATCAGATTCGCGCCTTCCTCAATTGCGTATGGAAAGTCGTTGCTCATGCCCATGGATAAATACTCCATAGTAACATTATCGTATGAATGGTGTGATATGTCAACAGAAAATTTGTACAAACTTGAAAAAATATGTCGGATTTCGCGTTCAGAGGCCATCAGCGGCGCCATGGTCATCAGCCCCCGCACCCGGATGCCGGGAATTTGGGAAAGCAGCTCCAGGGAAGCGCGCATATCCTGCATGGCCATGCCAAACTTGCTCTGTTCGCCGGATATGTTGAGCTCCATTAAAATATCGGTTGTTTTTCCCAGCCTTTCGCTTTGCCGGCCGATTTCCCGGGCTAGGGAGAGGGAATCCACCGAGTGGATGAGCGACACCTTATCCAAAATATATTTGACTTTATTGGATTGCAGATGTCCAATCAAATGCCAGTCGGCGCCGGGCAGCGCGTCATATTTGCGCAAAAGCTCCTGTACGCGGTTTTCAGCCAGATGGGTCAGCCCGCAATCCATACCCTGGCGGATAATTTCCGGTTCCACCGTCTTAGTGACGGCAATCAGCGTCACGTCATCCCGCTTGCGTCCGGCCCGCGCACAAGCGGATTGTATCTGTTCTTCTACGCGCGCCACATTATCTGCAATTGCCATGGCGCATTCCCCCTTCCTGCACTCAGCGTACCAGCGCGCCTTCGTTGATTTCTTTGGCGTCCACTACAACTTCGTCATACAGCAAAAGCGTATTGCTGCCTAAGTTGTTTTCTTTTACAATGGCATATTGCCCGTTATTGTATAAAAGTTCCGTTTCTTTAAATTTCATCAAGCCGTCGGTGACGGTGTATACCCCTTGTTTCCCGTCTTTGACGCGGATGGCATCCATGGGCACCTTTAAACCCTCATATTTGTCACGGATGAGGGTGATGCTGCACTTGCGGTTGGACAGCGCAGGCTCGTTATAGTCGGTAGCGGTTGCAATCAGCACACATTTGCCGTCTGAGGCGGGCGAAATATATTGGATGGTGGCCGGAGAATCCTGTGTCTGTCCGTCTAAACGCAGATAGACAGTATATGTGAGCCCGTTTTGGGATGCGCTGTTCCATTCAGAGCGGATGCTCTCCGCCGTTTCGGCGTCCATCAGCAATGCGGCGTTCCATTCAATGTTGCTGACGACTTTACATACCGCGCCGTTTGACCGCGCTTGTTCGGCGGAAATATCCATACCCTGGATATTTTCAAAATCTGCAACCGTCATAGAGCCAATGGCCGCAGGGGTGAGCACCTGTTCATAGCCGTCGATGGCGGTGGAATAGAGCCCCGGCTTGGGGGCGTACAATTCCTGCCGGGTGGAAGACAGCATGCTTTCGTATTGCTGTTTTTGCTGGCGCAGCTCTTCTAAAATGGCTGATGCAGTGCCGCTTTCCCCCGAGACCGCCCGTTTTTTATCCAACAGTTTGTCAAGGTCGGTCCTCAGTTCGCTGGCACGTTCCGCGTCCTGGCGGTTGGCCGCCACCACCAGGTCGCTGGCGCGCACCGCGATGTTTTCTTCCAGCTTGTGCTGGTCCCCTTCAAAGGCGGTGTCGCTTTCCACCGTATTGGTAATTTCCGTGATCCGGTCGTTGACTTGCTTTAATTTTTGCTGGGTTTCGCTGTCCACGTCCCCCTGATAGACTGCGGCGACCTGCTTCCCGTTTTTGACCAATTCATATTCGCGCACATAGCTTTCCAGTATGCCGCTTCCGTTTGCGGTGATGACCGATTCATCACGGATGAGGAGCGCTTGGTGGACACTGGCGTCCTCCAGGGTGCCGTAGCGGATCATCTGGGTTTTGATGGGCGGGTTCAAAAAGATATACAGGTTCCAGATTTGGAACACTACTAGCGCCGCTACAAACAGGCGGATGAGAAATTTCTTCATGGGCTTGCCACCTGCTTTAGTCATTGAGTTCTTTCAAGTAATTGACATTGTGTTTGGGGACAATGGTGGAAATGGCGTGCTTGAACACAAGCTGCTGTTTGCCCTCCGACTCCAAAAGCAGCGTAAAGCTGTCAAAGCTTTTGAGCTGCCCTTTGAATTGGAAGCCGTTGGTCAGATAGACGGTGACATCCATCTTTTCCCGGCGCAGCACATTTAAAAATACATCCTGAAAGCTCTTTGTCATGTTCCAATACCTCCTTGGTCTGTAGAAAATACTTGTATTACCTGTTCTATGGAACCACCGGCCGGCACCGGGTGGATATCCTTCCGGCGCCGCCACCAGGTGAGCTGCCGTTTGGCATAGCGGCGGGTGTTGCGCTTGAGTAAGCGGACGCTTTCCCCCCAGGTGGAACGGCCGCGGATATAGTAGACCAGTTCTTTATAGCCCAGCCCCTGCATGGCGTTGGCACGGGCGCTGACCCCGGATGCCAGAAGCCCCTCTACCTCGCCGAGCAGCCCATGCCCCAGCATTTGGTCCACCCGCTGCTCAATGCGCGCGTACAGTTCCTGCCGCGGCCGCTCCAGCAGCAGTATGGTGGCACGGTAGGGGGAAGGGGCGTTTTGCTGGCCTGCCCGGTATGCAGAAAATTTTTCCCCCGTACAGTGGAAAAACTCCAGCGCCCGTTTGACGCGCGGCAGGTTGTTTGGATGGATGGCTGCGGCGCTTTCGGGGTCTGCGGCCTTCAGCATGGCATGCAGGCCGTCTGCGCCAAATTCCTTTTCATAAACATCTAATGTGCGGCGGTACTCCTCGTCCCGGGTGCCCGCTGGAAAGACCGCGCCGCTGAGCAGGCTGGATATGTACAGCCCCGTTCCGCCCGACACAATGGGGAGCTTCCCGCGTCCGGCAATCCCAGCAATGGCCGCGGAAGCGTCTGACACAAACCGTGCCACATCGTATGGTTCGTTTGGGTCGGCAATGTCAATCAGATGGTGGGGGATGCCCTGCCGTTCAGCGGCCGTCGGCTTTGCAGTGCCAATGTCCATGCCGCGGTAGACCTGCATGGAATCGGCGGACACCACCTCGCCGTTTAACCGTTTGGCGAGCTGTATGGTTAACGCTGTTTTGCCCACGGCCGTGGGCCCGGTGATTACCAGCAATGGCTGCATGGGCATCCCCCCTTTCATAAGTGGGCGGTTATACCACCCGTTTAAATTGCCGTTCCAATTCGGTTTTTTCCATTTTCACCATTATAGGCCTGCCGTGAGGGCAGGTATTGATGCCGGGCAGCGCCAGCACCCGCTCGCACAGCCGCTCCATCTCTGGTTTTGTTAAAATATGGTTGCCTTTAAGCGCCCGCTTGCAGGCCACGGTGTGCAGCGCCCGTTCTGCCAGCAGCCCGTCGGCGTCCTGCGCGTGGTCGCGCAACAGCGACGCCAGCTCGCCGACGACCTCTTTGATTTGGCTATCCTCCAGCGGCGCCGGCACAGCGCGCACAATGATTTGATCTGCGCCAAATTCGCCCAGGTCAAACCCGATGGCCGAAAAAAGCGGCAAATGCGCGCAGATAGCCTGGAAATCCAGCGGGTCCAGGCGCAGTGTGAGCGGCAGCAGCATGAGCTGGGAGCTGACCTGCCGGCTGTGGTATTCGGCCAGCAATTCTTCAAAGCACAGCCGCTCATGCGCGGCGTGCTGGTCAATCAGCAGCAGCGTATCGCCCTGCTGCACCAAAATATAGGTGCCAAATACCTGCCCGGCGACGGTAAAGTCGATGCCCGCCTGCGGGGTGTTTTCCGGCTGCTCCGGCTGCGGTTCCGGCATTTGCCCTGTCTGCGGATGCTCTGGGACGGCCGCAGCCTGGAAGTGTTCGTCGGTATTTTCCTGCAGCATGGCGGGCGGCGTTTGATAGCGCGCCACGGCGGACGGGATATACGGGGGTTCCTGCTCTGGATCGCGGATGGCCGGCTGCTCTGGCTTTGGCGCCGTCCGCCGGGCAATGAGCGGGATTTCCACCTGCGCCGGCGGCTGGTTTCCGGGGCCGCGCTTGAGTTCCGGGATATGCTTGGTTGCCGTAATGGCGTCCCGCACCGCCCAGCAAACGGCGTTGTACATTTTTTTGTCGTCTGAAAAGCGCACCTCCAGCTTGGCGGGGTGGACATTGACATCCACAAACGACGGCGCGGTTGTGATGTGCAGCACGCACACCGGGAATTTGCCCGCCATCATGGCGTTTTTATAGCCCTCGCCCACCGCCGCCGACAGGGTGCGGCTGACAATGGTGCGGCCGTTTAGGAAAAACAGCTGGTGCCGCCGGTCCCGCCGGGCGAGCGAAAAGCTGCCCACATAGCCGGTTATGGAAATGTGTTCCTCCTCCAAATGGACCGGAAGCATGTTCTGCGCGTATTCCCGGCCTAAAACAATGTGGATGGCGGACAGCAAATCGCCGTCGCCGGGGCTTTGCAGCACTGTTTTGCCATTGCTGATATATTGGAAGGATATCTCTGGGTGGCACAATATGCATTTGCCCACCAAATCGGTCACATGGCCGGTTTCTGCCGCGTCTGATTTTAAAAATTTCATGCGCGCCGGCGTGTTGAAAAAGAGGCTGCGCACAATCATGGTAGTGCCGGTTGGGCAGCCGGCTTCGGTGTGTTCCACAAGGTCGCCGCCTTCCAATACCACCGCAGTGCCGGCGGTTTCGTCCGCCGTCCGGGTGAGCGCTTCCACATGGGCCACCGCCGCAATGCTGGCCAGCGCTTCGCCGCGGAAGCCCAGCGTACAGATTTGGCCCAAATCACTGCCGGTGGAAATTTTGCTGGTAGCGTGCCGCAAAAACGCGGTTTTTACCTCGGCTGCCGGAATGCCGCAGCCGTCGTCGGTAACGCGGATATACGACATGCCGCCCTTTTTGAGTTCGATGGCAATGCGGGCTGCGCCCGCATCGATGGCGTTTTCAATGAGCTCCTTGACCACAGAAGCGGGCCGCTCCACCACCTCGCCGGCTGCAATCAGGTTGGCGGTGTGCTTGTCCAATACTTTAATTGCCATTGCCGGACACCTCCTTTGCCAGCGTTTGCAGCTCTAGCAGCTTGTTCATGGCTTCGATGGGGGATATGGTGTTGATATCCAGTGCGCAAAGCCTGTCAATGACCGGCTGCGCTGCGCTGGCCGGAAGGGTTGGCTGCGCCGCAGGCGCCGGGATATCGGCACTGCGGGGCACCGATTCCTTTTGCTCAATGGCGGCGAGCACTTCTTTGGCGCGCTGGATAACCTCTTCCGGTACGCCCGCCAGTTTGGCCACTTCAATGCCGTAGCTGTCGTCGGTGCCGCCCGGGATAATTTTGCGCAGGAAAATGATGTCTTCCCCCCGCCGCCGCACGGCGACCGCGTAGTTTTTCAAACCTGCAACCCGCCCTTCCAAGGCGGTCAGTTCGTGGTAGTGGGTGGCAAACAGCGTTTTGGCGCCCACCTTTTGCGGGTCGCTTAAATATTCAGTGACCGCCCAGGCGATGGAAAGCCCGTCAAAAGTGCTGGTGCCGCGGCCAATTTCGTCTAAGATAACCAGCGAGCGGGCGGTGGCGTTTTTTAAAATATTGGCCACCTCGGTCATTTCCACCATAAAGGTGGACTGCCCGGCCGCCAAATCATCCGATGCGCCCACGCGGGTGAAAATACGGTCTACCACGCCGATGTGCGCGGTTTTTGCCGGCACAAAGGAACCCGCCTGCGCCATGAGCACGATGAGCGCCGTCTGCCGCATATAAGTGGATTTCCCCGCCATATTTGGCCCGGTGATGAGCGCAAACCGGTCGGTAGAGCAGTTTAAGCGGGTGTCGTTTGGCACAAAAAAGCTGTCCCGCAGCGCCAGCTCCACCGTCGGATGGCGGCCTTCGGTGATGGCAATGCCGTCCCCGTTGTCCACTTCCGGCCGCACATAGCCGTTTGCCGCAGCAACTGTCGCAAAGGAAGCGAGCACATCTAGCTGGGCAATCAGCTTGGCGGTCTTTTGCAGCCGCGAAAGGGCGTCGCCCACCCGGCCGCGCACATAGGCAAAGTCCTCGTATTCTATGGCCTCCACCCGGTCTTTGGCGCCCAGCACCGCGTTTTCCACATCCTTGAGCTCCTGGGTGATAAACCGTTCGCAGTTGGCCAGCGTCTGTTTGCGGATGTAATCGGGCGGGACGCGGGATAGGTTGGATTTAGAAACTTCTATGTAATAGCCGAATACCTTGTTGTAGCCGATTTTTAGCTGCTTGATGCCGGTTTTTTCCCGCTCCTGCGCTTCGATACGGGCAATGGTGCCGGTGCCTGCGTCCATAGAGGCGCGGATGCGGTCCAGTTCAGTATCAAACCCCTCGCGGATCATGCCGCCTTCCCGCACGGTGAGCGGCGGGGTGTCCACAAAAGCGGTCAAAATGAGCGTTTTGATATCGTCTGCGACGTCCAGTTCGTACAAGATGGCGCGCAGTTGTTCGCTTTTGCAGGGTTCCAGAAGGGAACACACCTCCGGAAGCTGCGCAAGGCTTAAACCCAGGCTGAGCAAATCGCGCGCGTTGCAGGTGCCGTACACCGCTTTGGACAGCAGCCGCTCCATGTCAGAAATCTGCTTGAGCCGCTCTGTTACCTGCCCGCGCAGGTCGAGGTTTTCCAAAAGTTCCTGTACGGCGTCCAGCCGACGGTTGATTTTTTCGGTATCGACAAGCGGCTGTTCCAACCATTTGCGCAAAAGGCGTGCGCCCATGGCGGTCTTGGTCTTGTCCAGCACCCCCAAAAGCGAACCGCGCTTGGATTTGTCCCGTATGGTGGCGGTCAGCTCCAAATTGCGGCGGGAGGATAAATCGATATCCATAAATTCGTTTTTCAAATAAAAATTGACGGAGGATATATGTTTCAGGTCAATTTTCTGCGTGGATTCTAAATATTGCAGCGCCGCGCCCAGCGCGCGGACGCACGGCTGGTGGCGGGAAAAGGAAAGGGCGCCGGTATCCAGCTTTTTTTCATTGATACGCCGGCAGGCGGCTTCAAAATCAAAGTCGGCCTGCGGGACAAAGCTTTCGTAAAAGTCAAACCGGTTCTTCATGTCGGCAAACAGTGCCGCATAGGGGGCGGCGCCGTCGTTGATGATGACTTCGGCTGGTTTAAAGCAGGCCAGCGTGTTGGCAAGCTCGTTATCGGCGGCGCTGTTTTCGCCCATGGTGGCAAACAAGTCGCCGGTGGATACGTCTGCAAATGCCACGCCAAAGGATACGCCGTCAAAATATACGGCGGCCAGGTAGGTATTTTCCCCCTCCGCCAAAATGGAGTCGATGTTGGCAGTGCCGGGGGTGATGATACGCACCACGTCCCGCTGCACCAGCCCTTTGGCGTTTTTGGGGTCTTCCACCTGCTCGCATATGGCCACCTTGAAGCCGTTTTCCACCAGCTTGGCAATGTAACTTTGCGCACTGTGGTAAGGCACGCCGCACATGGGGGCGCGCTCGTCAGTGCCGCAGTCTTTGCCGGTCAGCGCAATTTCCAGTATTTCTGACGCGGTGACGGCGTCGTCGTAAAACATTTCATAGAAATCGCCCAGCCGGAAAAACAGGATGCAGTCGCTGTATTCGGTTTTGATACGCTGGTATTGCTTCATCATGGGGGTGACGGGTGGTTCCATCATTGTGCCATGTCCTTTCTGCCAAAATTTTGCATTTTCTCAGTGGCAGCCGCTGCAGCCAGAGCAGTTGCCGCTGCAGCCGCCGCTGTTTCCCGAAATGAAATAAGAGATGATATTGTTGACCTGCTGTACCAGGTTGGAAAACCGGTTTTGCGCGTCCAGGTAGTTTTTGATGCTTGTGTTTTGCAGCAGGCTGTCAAACGACGCCTGCGCTTCGGCCTGGATAGCTTCCAGCTCTTCTTTGGTCACGCCGTCGGCCGCCGCCCGCTTTGCCAGATTGTCCTGCGTCACGCGGTAATCAGCCAAAAGCCTGCACGCCTCCTGGTCGCTCAGCTGGATATCCTCCGCTTCCTTGTAAGCCAGATATTCTTCGCTCTCAGAAAGCATAATCGCCAGTTCCCTTGCTTTATCCAATACGGTATCCATGTGTATATACGCTCCTTTTTTATTCTGTCTGTTCGCCTTCCAGCGACCAGGTTTTGGCCTGTGTAATGGCGACGCTTACCAAAAGCCACGCCTTAACAGGCAGCCGGCAGCTAAAATTGACAACCTTGCAGACTTCGGTGCGGCCGGTCATCACCGCTGGGTTGGTTTTGCTTTCCCCCTCTGCCAGCACCGTTTGTACGCTGCCCAGATAGCCGTCGTTGATTTCCTTGGAAATGCGGTTTTGCACCTCCAGCAGGCGGTCAAAATTCGCCTTTTTCTCCGCGCCGGTCAAAACGTCCGGCATAGCGGCCGCCGGCGTGCCGCTCCGCTTGGAGTAGATAAACGAAAAAATGCTGTCATAGCG
>CALGRC010000004.1 GCA_937959315.1 uncultured Clostridia bacterium
GAAACGGAATAAATTTCATACAGCAATACTGCCCAGACACAGGCGGTATCGGTGCAGTAAGAAGGGTCTCTGTCGCAGAAGAATATCTCTGCAACATGGAGGCCGTTTTCTGTTTTTCGGAAAATGGCAAACCATTAGAATACATAGAAAGGCATAAACGAGATGATAGATGAACTGCGAAAACTGACGACAATAAGCGCCATTCTTTTAATTGGCGTGTTTACCTTTATTTTTTTAGGTGCTGAATACCTATATGTGAATATGATTGCGCTGACAACGGAGGCAGGAAATGCTGTAAATGCGCAGAACTATGTGCTTGGTGTGAGCACAGTCGGTTTTTTACTGTATCCGGCGCTGAGCCGCCTTGTAAAAAGACAGTATCAGGGTATCATTACCCTGGCATTAGCGCTGGCAGCGATTGTGTGTATATTCGTTATGCAGCAGCATTTATCCTATGCGGCAATTCTCATATCCGGCATGGTGCTGTTTTTTGTCCTTGGCTTTTTTGGCAGCGCGGTCCACAGCATAGCGGCGCGCATTGTTCGGGCAAGCGCGGCGCTGGCGCGGATTGTCGGGATAGCCTATGCCCTGGGGATTTTGCTGCAATTTTTAAACAACAACCTGGTCAATGTCGAAACCGCAGAAGCGGGTTTTCTATCCGCTTTTTTAGCCATGCTGTGCGTCTTAATGCTGTGGACACAGCAGCGGTACTTAAAGCATGTGAAAGAAACGGAACCGGAAAGCAGCGGGCAAAATGAGGAGGCGGCCATGTCCCGGAAAAAGCTGTCGGCAGGGCTTTTGCTGGCGTTGCTTGTCGCGCTGATGGCCTGCGTATTCAGCACATTGGACAACGCGGTAACACTCCCTCACGCGTCGGGACACGCGGACGTCGGGCAATGGCCAAGGATCCTCCTGGCTGTTAGCGGGCTTATGGCAGGGTTTTTGTTTGATATACGGAAAAGAAAGTTTATGAACCTCATCATGTACTGTGTGATGATGCTGTCCACGTTGTGTGTTGCGGTAATATGGCTGGGAGACCCGTTCCTGATCGGGCTTGTGGTGTTTTACCTGACTGCCGGTTTTTTCGCGGTATACTTTACCACCAGCTTTATGGAGCTGTCATTGCATATGCGGTTTCCAGCGCTGTGGGCAGGTCTTGGCCGCGCGGTTAACAATCTCAGCGCCGTCCTGGTTACAAACGGTTCGGTTACGCTGCTGTTTGCAGGCGGCGGTATTATCACAATCCTGCTTGTGCTGCTCTTGTTCGCGGCGGTTATGGTTGTAATGGCCGCGTATGCCGCGCAAATGCGGGAGATTACCAGGATGAACGATGCGCAGCGCAGAGAGGCAGACAAGTTTTCAAAATTTACACAGGTTTTCTCCCTGACGCCGCGTGAGAAGGAGGTTTTTCAGCAGCTGCTTGCCGAGCCAAACGAAAACCTCCAGGTAATCTCGGAACAATTGGCGATTTCCAGGACGGCTTTATATAAACATATCCGCAGCCTGAACGACAAGACGCAGACAGGAACCCGGCTGGATTTAACGCAATTTTATTATCAATGGGGCGAACGAAATACAATCAAAGGACCTATTGGCCAGCCCTTTAAAACGGAAACGGAAAATTTGTAAGTATATTTCTCCTCCCTTCTTAAATGGCGTTTGTCTTTTTCTGTGCTATTTTAAAAATATCGTGCGGATTTTACATCTTAAAAACAAAAACATAATCCATTGATTCTTTGAAATGGAAAGCGAGGCGTTTGCCCCGCTTTTTTTATTGCTTTTTTCATATGCAAATATATGTTCGTAAAAACAGCCTCAAAATATCAAATAATAGAAAAAAATACATGAAAAATAGGGGGTTTACAAATGTTAACCCCTCCAAAACAGGCCAGAGTTTACATTTGATAACCCCAAAATGGCCGGGGGTTTACAAAATTCAACCCTGAAAAACAAAAAAATGTACGTTTGTAAACTTATATTTTTTTCAGGACTATGCTATATTTTTTTCAGAGACCGACAGTTGTTTGGAGGGAAATAAAAAAATCTGCAACATTAACAGGATGGACTCAAATGGGGATGCTCTGCCGGGCATTCAAAAAATAATTGTAAGAAGGAGGCAGAAAAATGGAAGTAATGGAAAGGATGCTCCCGTATGCAAAAAAAAATGTCCAGCTTGCCGTATATGACATGCTGGATCAGATGGAGGCAGAATACGGCGATGGCGAGGCGAAGGACGTGATTGCGGAGGCAAACATTTACGGCAATGTAAGCAAGTTTTCTATCACAGTGAAAGAGGGCGGTTGCGGAACCATTATGACGCTCGCTATGCTTGCGCCATGCTGCGGACTGTCCATTCCCGGACAGCAGCGTGCTTTGACCGCCGTGGCTGACCGGATCACCCAGCATCTAGAAAACGTGTTGGTGATGAAGGGCGTCCGGTTCCAGCCGCCGGAAGATACAGGCGCGGCGGCACAGTAAGCTGTGCCGAATATACTTGCCATACGGAAGGAGGCCGACGGCCTATGCAAATCAAATGCAAGCGGCGCTTGCCAGTGGTGTTATCCGTTACCCTGCTGGCAGCAGTCCTTTCCGCCTGCGGCGTTAAAGCGCCGCCCGTGCAAACCGGGATGCCGGTTCAGACGCCGGACAGCGGAAACGTTACCATTACCAAAACCAAAGCAAAAGCAACCGAGACAGAGTTGTACAGCGCGCCGGACGGTTCGTTCAGCATGCAAATCCCGGCCGGCTGGTCGGTATCCAGCGGAGGCACCGGGATGTATCACAGTATCCGCGTAACCGACCCGGAGGAGCCGCTGAACCAGATGTTCGTTTTGCTGAAAGCGGACGCCCTGCTGCACAGCCAGGCGGGGAAGGAGGCGTGGCAGTACACTTATGCAGCGGGCAACAGCCAGGCGTACCTATTTACCCTTGCGCCGGTATTGGCGCAGCCGTCCACTGAAAATTTCTATAAGCTGTTCCCCCAGTATGCGGACTTTGCCGTGCAGGCAGAACCAGGCTACGCGGGCTACACCTTCCCACGGTTTGAGGATTTCACTGTTACCGAGCGTTTCCCGTCTGCGGGC
Source organism: uncultured Clostridia bacterium (assembly GCA_937959315.1). Classification (GTDB taxonomy): domain Bacteria; phylum Bacillota; class Clostridia; order UMGS1810; family UMGS1810; genus CALGRC01. The sequence goes on from CALGRC010000004.1 coordinate 3,084, forward strand.
AATTTCGGGCAGGCGGCGCTAGACGACGAGCTGCTCCGCGCCACCTTCACAGAGGATGGCAGGGAAGGCGAAGGGATGTTCGCCGCCACGGTGGTAGATTTCGGACCGGTTCAGATTGCCGCGGGCGCTCCGTCGGGCTATCAGATCCCCAGCGCGGACGGCGGCTATTATATGGCGTACAATATCATGGCGGTCACCGCTGCAAAGGATACGCTGATTGAGTGGGAAGACGTGCTGACCCAATGCATGGGGACGCTGGAATACTCCCAGGCTTATGTGCAAAGCGTGCAGCAGGCGGGGCAGGAGCAGGTGGCGCAGGCGATGCAGTTCAGCGCCAACGCCAATGCTGTTTTGGACGGCATCATGTCCTCCTGGGAAGCGCGCAGCACCAGCCAGGATATTATCAGCCAGAAGCAGAGTGACGCCACGTTGGGATATGAACGGGTTTACGATACTCAAACCGGCGAAATCTACCGGGCGGAAAACGGCTGGAGCGATACCTACCAGGGCGGGCGCTACGAGCCTGTAACCGACGACAGTATGTATACAGAGCCAATTTCCGGCTATATTGAATAGGATAAAATCCTGGACAGGAGGGATTCCATATGAAGATACATAGCAAATTGCTTGCTGCTTTCCTTGCGCTGCTCCTGGCCGCGCTGCCCCTGCAGGTATTCGCATTCAGCGATACTGCCGGGCATTGGGCGGAGGCGGATATCAGCACCATGACAGAGAAAGGATACCTAAGCGGCTACCCAGATGGGACGTTCCAGCCGGATAAAACCATCAGCCGCGCGGAATTTATGAAAATCATTACCGCCGTATACGGGCTGGTGGAAAGCGGCGATTCGTACCTTTTATGGGCGGACGTTGCCCCGTCGGCGTGGTATGCGCCCTACACCGGCTCCGGGCTTTTGATGCCGCTGTACCAGGGGCTCTACCTGTACCCGGAGGAGCCTTTGACCAGACGGGACGCGGCGCATGCCATCCTGCCGATACACGGCATTGTGTGGGATGGGTATTCCGGCGCTTCGGCGCAGGGCATGGCGGACTATGCAGAATATCAAGACGACCCGGCGATGTGCAGCATGATTTCCGCCGCGATAGACAACAACATTATGCTGGGCAAGGACACGGGTTTTGCGCCCTTTGATTACTTGACACGGGCGGAGCTTTGTACGCTTTTGCGCCGCCTCGACGGGCGGACGACTGAGACGGAGTATTTGAACGGCATCATAAATGGGATTTTAACCGATGTGCTCGCGCAGGCGGGCAGCGCGCCCCCTGCCGGAGTACTGGGGGAAGTAACCGGATACAGCGGGGAATACGAAAAAGCCATTTTTGACATGGTAAACCAGGTGCGCGCCGAGAACGGCCTTGCCGCCCTTGCATGGCCGGACGGCCGCGCGGACGCGGCGGGCGTTTCCTATTATATGATCAGCGAGAATATCTCGGCCGGGGACGCGGCGCCGGAGGTTATTATGGACGGCTGGATGAACTCGCCGGGGCACCAGTTTAATATTATGGATCCGGAGGCAACGCGCCTGGGCGTAGGCGTCGCGTTGGGCGGCGAGCTGGGCGCTTACTGGACG
>CALGRC010000005.1 GCA_937959315.1 uncultured Clostridia bacterium
CGTTAGCTGCTTGTTGTCCACTGTAACCGAACGGTTGAGCGCACTGATGATGCCGCTGGTAACTGTGCCTGCAAACTCCTGGCCCAGCGGGTTCCCAATGGCCACCGCCAATTCGCCAACCCGCAAATCGCTGCTGGAACCCAATGTTGCATAAGGGAGCCCGCTTGCATCTATCTTCAAAACCGCAAGGTCGGTTTTTTCATCCGCACCCACAACCGACGCCTTATACTCGTCGCCGGTGTTTAAAATGACACCCACTTCCTGCGCACCCTCAATGACGTGATTGTTGGTGACAATATACCCATCTGCACTGATTAGCACACCTGAACCGCTGCCCTGGTCTACCATCTCATTGTTCCCGTTTTGCAGCCCTCCAAAATATCCATAATAAATGTTGTTATTCTGCACCCGGTTGATAACACCGACCACCGCCGGCCCAACCTTATCTACAATATCCGGAATCGCCATTGCCTGTTTGTTGGTGCTTAAAATATTGGTCGCATCTTGGGTAGCAGAGGTCCCGCTATTTTCCGCAGTATCCATCACACCCGGCTGCAACTGGTCCAGCGACGGGTTTTGCGCCAACGCTGGCCCAAATAGAGCATACCCAGAAACAGAAACAACTGCGGTTAAGACAATCGCCAGTATCATCACAGGCAATTTTACTGTCCGGTGCTTCCGCTGCTTTTTCGGTTTCTGTTCCGGCATATGGAAATCTGGCGCCGGCTGCTGCGTGTGGCTTTGATGTGTCACATTATTTTGAAAATCATCGTTATACCATTTAAAGTCATCCATCATCGATTCCTCCTTGCTCATTTCCTATCCCCTTGCTTCATATGTCTATGATACACGATATTTTTGACCTTTTCATGAATAAAATGTAAACGATAATGCAAAATTTTTCGGATATTTTATGAACGGCGCGACCGGGTGAGCGAAAAGGTAAATTTGGTAAACCGATCTACTTCGCTTTCCACCCAAATCTTCTCGTCATGCGCCGCAATGATGTTGCGGACAATGTACAGCCCCAGCCCAACACCGCTCTTATCCTGCCCGCGGGAGCTATCCCCCTTAAAAAACCGGTCAAACACATAGCTGAGCTTGTCCGGCTCTATGCCATGCCCAGAATTTTTAACTTCCACATATGCTTTGTTGCCGTACGTCCAGTTCCGGATATGCAAAAACCCATTCTCCGGCGTAAATTTTACGGCATTGTGTATCAAATTGGTCAGCACCTGGGTTATAGAGTCGCTGTCGGCATACACACTGCATAGTTCGCTTTCAAACTGAAGCTGTACATCCAGCCGTTTTTCGTCAATGCTCCGTTCAAACTTGATAAGCACCAGCCGGATGAGCTCGTTAATGTCAAAATCCTTTTTATGAATTTCATCCTTGCCGCTCTCCATACGGGCAATTTTTAATAAATCGCTCACCAACCGGGAGAGCCGCTTGGTTTCCGACAACACAATCCCCAAATACTTGTCCCGTTCAGCCCCGTCGATGGTGCCATCTAAAATCCCCTCCACAAACCCAGATATGGTCGTCATGGGCGTACGGAGCTCGTGCGACACATTGGCTACAAACGAACTGCGCATATTTTCCAGGTTTTCCAAACTGTCGGCCATGTCATTAAAGTTCATTGCCAGTTCGCCCATTTCGTCGTCCGACACGTACTCCACCCGTTTTTGAAAATTGCCCTTGGCAAATTCCTTGACTGCGCTGTTCATCTTCTTGATGGGGGTGGTGATACGCTTGCTGATAAAATAAAACAACAGCGCTGAAAACAGCATAGCAACAAGAACCGTACCGATCAATTTATAAAATAAATCCCAATACATATTGTTGATTTCCGGAACGGGCAAATTCATAATGACCCCGCCGAAAATAATATCTTCTTCCTGCATGGGCGCGCCTACCGTCAGCATAGGCTCTTTAAAAAACTGATCCAATACGCCGGTCCGTGAAATGCTCCGGCCTTCTAAAATAGGCTGGGATAAATCCTGCTTGAGCTTTTGGCCGATATAGCCGGACTTGGACATGCCCCCGCCCGACACAGTGACAATGGTGCCGGTGCTGTCAAAGACAATGATAGAAGCGCCGGTATTTTCCGAAATATTGTCAATCATGGTGCGGTATATGGAAGTAATTGGCGTAGAATTGGCAGAAAACGTCACAGCCGACAGTTCACTGATACGCCCGACATTGTTTTTTAAAACGGTTTCTTTTTCCTGCAAAGCACTTTTTGTAACTACGCCAAACAAAAACGTGCCAGTTACCAAAAATGTCAATATGACAACCGAAAAGCTCCCAATCAGCAGGCTTCTTAAAATTCGTTTTTTCAAAACGTCATTTCACCTCAAATTTATACCCAACGCCCCAGACCGTTTTGAGTTGCCAAAAATCGCTAAACCCCTCCAGCTTTTCCCGCAGCCGTTTGATATGGACATCCACTGTGCGGGAATCCCCAAAAAAGTCGTAACCCCATACCTCATCCAGCAGTTGGTCGCGGGTAAATACCTGGTTCGGATGGCTGCACAAAAAATACAGCAGTTCCAGCTCTTTTGGCGGTACTTCCACCATCTTGCCGCCCAGCTTCAGCTCATAGGTATTTAAATTGATACTCAGATTTGGAAACGCAACCTCTTTGTTACTATCCAGCTTATTCTCATACCGGCGCAGCACCGCTTTGACGCGCGCCACCAGCTCTTTTGGCTCAAACGGCTTGACCAGGTAATCATCCGCCCCCAGTTCTAGGCCCAGCACTTTATCAAATGTCTCGCCTTTAGCCGTGAGCATAATAACCGGGATATTGCTGGTGCGCCGGATTTCTTTCAGCACCTCTATGCCGTCTTTGCCGGGCAGCATGATATCCAATACAACCGCAACCGGCGGCTGCGCCTTAAACGTGGCAAGCGCCTTTTCGCCGTCATATTCCATCAGGATATCAAACCCCTCTTTTTGCAGGTACAGCCGTACCAATTCACAGATATTGCGGTCATCGTCCACCACCAAAATACGGTTTTCTGTCGCCATGCGGCATCCCTCCTATCGTATGATGGTATTATAGCACAAAGTTTCCCGAAAAAATAGTAGATTGTGTAAATAAAAAATGCAGCCCCCTCATGGGGACTGCACCTCAGCCTCGTTCGGCTGCTCTGCCGACTGCGCGCGGAATTCCTCGTTGGCCCGTACCAAATTGATGACAATAATTGCCGTAATAGGCCCAATAATCATGCCAACCACCCCCATAAGGCGCAGGCCCGCATACATGGAAAACAATGTGACAAGGGGGTGCAGGCCAATTTGCCCGCTGACAATACGGGGTTCAAGCATTTGGCGCGTCAGCAGCGCACACAGGTAAATGATTATCAGCCCTACCGCCATCATATAATTGCCCTGCAACAGGCTTACCAACGCCCACGGGATAAGCACGGTACCTGTGCCCAGCACCGGGATGGCGTCTACAACGGCGATAAGCAGCGCCAGCAAAATGGCCGCGTCCAGCCGCAAAATCAAAAATCCAACCAACAGCAGGCAAAACGTAATCCCCATCAAAATGAGCTGCGCTTTAAAATACCCGCCGCAAGCACGGAATAAACTATTTTTAACAAAAACGACCCGCTTGCGTACGCCCTCCGGCGTATAAGCGGCAATCACAGCATGAATCCGCTCTTTGTCATGGCTGATAAAATAGGTCGCCAGCATGGTGATGACCGTAAAAACAAAAATAGTTGGCAGCGCACCGGCAATGCTGCCCGCCGCAGCAATCATGGCCTGGGTGGCCGGCTGGATAATCTGCGATACATTGTCTTTGATACTGTCTACAATCATATCAATAAAACCCTGCATATTGTCCGGCAGATCAATATAAAACTTATTGAGGTTCTGCAGCCAGTCCGGCAAGGCAAAATCGCCTTCCAGCAAGCCAGGGATCTGATAGGCCAGCGCCTGTAATTCATAAACGGCCTGGTAAATAATGGTGAACAAAAACAGGCCTATGATACCAATGGCAATGAGCATGGTCAAGATAACCGCTAATTTACGCGGAAAATGCAGCTTCCGCTCTAAAAACCGCACCACCGGACCAATTAGCCAGGATATGGCATACCCCACCAAAAAAGGGAGCAGAAATCCAATGACGCGCGGCAATACAAAATACAACGCCAGCAAAAGAAGCGTCAAATAAATCAGAATCACCAGCGTTTTCACTGGTTTTTTTGGTAACAGCCTTGTCATGCGGTATCCTCCCTGCCGCAAAAAACGGCATCACACTTGTAACAAACGATCCATCAGCGTATACCCTTTTTCTATCACAATCCCGCTTTTTGCAGCCTCAGCCTCAGTATACGAAACAATGCCGCTGTTTATTTGCTTGGTACTGTCATACAGCACATAGGGCACCGCAGCGCGGGTATGGGTGCGCAGCGCAAGCGGCGTGGGATGGTCGGGCAATACCAGCATCCGGTAATCCTCGCCCGCCTCCTGCAATGCCTGGCACAGAACCCCTACAATTTTTTCATCAATCAATTCTATAGAACGCACCTTATTTTCAATTTCATGCCGGTGCCCGCATTCGTCCGGCGCTTCCAGATGGATATAGACAAAATCGCTGCCGTTTTGCAGCGCATGCAGCGCGGCTTTGGCCTTGCCGTCAAAATTGGTATGGATGTTGCCGGTTGCCCCCTCCACATGGATGGAGGCAAGCCCCGCGCAGATGGCAATACCCTTGATTAAATCCACCGCCGAAATGACGCTGCCTTGGATCCCGTATTTTTCAGAAAAGCTTGACAGCCGCGGTTTTTTGCCTTCCCCCCAAATCCACAGCGAATTGGCAGGTTTAAGGCCCCGCTTTTTACGGGAAATATTGACCGGATGGTTTTCCAGTAATGCATAGCTTTCCCGCATCATTTCATACAAAATGCCGCTGTGCGGCCCCTTGGGCAGGTAATCGCCCAGCCGCCGCTCCAGTATGTCGTGCGGGGGGGTCAAAGTAAAATCAAACGGCCCATGATCCCAAATGAGCGCATGCCGGTAGCTGATTCCGGGATAGAAGGTTAAAAAATCATTGTCAAACCGTTCCTTTACCGCAGCAATTAACTCCCGCGCTTCCTCTGTAGTAATCTCGTCTGCACTGTGGTCGGTGATAACCTTATCCTCATACACCGGTGCATCCGATACATGGACGAGATTGCACCGGAACACAATATCGGTATCCTTTAAGTCAATCCCCATGCTGACCGCTTCCAGCGGCTAACGCCCCGAATAAAACTCGAACGGGTCATAGCCAAACACCGACAAATTTGCCACATCGCTGCCAGGCGGAAGTTTGTCTGGCACATGGGATACCAGCCCGGTCTCCCCGTTTGCACAAAGCATATCGATATGCGGTTTCCGGGCCGCTTCCAGCGGCGTTTTGCCGCCCAATTCTGCCACCGGGGTATCGGCCATGCCATCGCCCAGCACCACAATATATTTCATTTGTCCAGCCTCCTTTCCAATAAAAACGGCACGGCAGTTTGCCGTGCCGCCGTCATGCCGCTACTTATTTTACTTCAATAGCCCAGCCCAGCTTGTCTTCCACTTTACCGCTTTGGATACCAGTCACCGTATCGTAGATCTTCTGCGAAATTTCACCAATTTTCCCATCGTTGATGTCAATGGCATCGTCATTCCAGCACAGCTTGCCAATCGGCGAAATGACCGCGGCCGTACCAGTGCCGAAGGCCTCCTTGAGCTGGCCGTTTTTATGCGCGTCATACACTTCCTGGATGGACAGTTTGCGTTCAGACACTTTCACACCCCACATTTTGAGCAATTCAATGGTGGAATCGCGCGTAATACCTGCCAGAATACTGCCGTTGAGCGCAGGCGTAACCACCTCGTCGCCAATGACAAAAAACACATTCATGGTGCCGACCTCTTCAATGTATTTCTGCTCTACGCCGTCCAGCCACAACACCTGGGTATAGCCCTTTTTAGCTGCCTCCACCTGCGCCTTTAAGCTGGCCGCATAGTTGCCGCCCGTTTTGGCATAGCCAATGCCGCCGCGCACTGCACGGACATAGTGGCTTTCCACATAGATTTTCACCGGGTTGATACCCTCCGGATAATATGCGCCGACCGGCGACAGGATATAGTAAAACTGATAGGTTTTCGACACCTTCACGCCCAGTGCCGCGTCGGTGGCAATCAGGAAGGGCCGCACATACAAAGATGTCCCCGGTTCAGACGGGATCCAGTCCTTTTCCACCTTGAGCAGCTCCATCAGGTAATGCACCATCTCATCGCCGTCAACGGGCGGCATGCACAGCCGGTCGCACGAAATGTTGATGCGCTCCATATTTTTATACGGCCGGTAAAGCAAAATTTTATCATCAGCCCCGCGGTATGCCTTCATGCCCTCGAAAATTTCCTGCCCATAGTGCAGCACCATAGCGGCCGGGTCCAGTTCAATCGGGCCATAGGGCACAATGCGCGGGTTGATCCATCCCTGCCCTTCTATGTAGTCCATCACAAACATGTGGTCGGTAAAATACTTCCCAAACCCCAGGTTCTTTTGATCCGGCTTTTGCTTCGGATTGGTGGTTTTGACAATTTTTAGTTCTTGATACATCACAAAACGCCCCTTTTCGTATCTCTATTTCCTTGTTTCCTCTATTATGCTACAAACTGAAAAAAAAATCTACCCTTTTTATAAAATTTTATACGAAATGACAGCAAAAAAGCGGATGGATTTTCCCATCCGCCTTTTTTTAAAACTGATATCCCGCTTCCAGGGCCTTTAAGTTGTTATCCAGCAAATCCTTTTTGGATGCCGGCACCATCTTTTCCACTGCGCCCTTGAGCTGCTCAAAGGTAAACACGCCCGTTTCCTTCACCAGCTTACCCACCATAATCATGTTGGCAAGTTTGGGCAGCCCCATATCGTGCGCCATTTTTGTGGCCGGGATATAGTAGGCATCCACGTCGGCGCGCGCCACCTTGTTGGAAATAAGCGCACTGTCTACAAAGATTTTGCCGCCTGCCACCACGCTGGACTCAAATTTTTCCAGCGACGGCGCATTCATCACCACAAGCGCCGATGCATCCACAATAATCGGGGACGCAATTTCACCGTCCGACACAATGACATGGCAATTTGCCGTACCGCCGCGCATTTCCGGCCCATAGGAGGGCAGATGCGACACATGCTTCTGCTCCAGCATGCCGGCATAGGCAATGATTTTCCCGGCAAACAGGATGCCCTGCCCGCCGAATCCTGCAAAAATGATATCCTGTCTCACTGTTATAGCCGCCCCCTTAATTTGCCGTCGTGTCTTTATACACGCCTGGTTTATAATGCTCCAGCATATGCTCCCGCAGCCATTCCATGGCCTCGATGGGCGACATGCCCCAGTTGGTGGGACAGGTGGAAACCACCTCAACCAACGAAAACCCCTTGCCCTCCAATTGTGTCTGGAAGGATTTTTTAATGGCCGCCTTGGCCTTGCGGATGTTGGGTACGCTGTCTACCGATACCCGCTCAATATAGGCTGGGCCGTCCAGCGTTGCCAGCATCTCGCATACGCGGATGGGGTTGCCCTGCGTTTTGACGTCGCGGCCATAAGGGGAGGTCTGCGTTACCTGCCCCGGCAGCGTGGTGGGCGCCATCTGCCCGCCTGTCATGCCATAGATGGCATTGTTGATAAAAATAATCGAAATATTTTCCCCGCGGGCCGCTGCGTGTACCGTTTCGGCCGTACCAATGGCCGCCAGGTCGCCGTCGCCCTGATAGGTAAACACAAACTTATCGGGATGTACCCGCTTGATACCAGTCGCCACCGCCGGCGCACGGCCGTGTGCGGCCTCCTGCATATCACAGTCAAAATAGTTATAGGCAAACACCGCGCACCCAACCGGTGCAACGCCAATCGCATCGCCTTGAATGCCCAGCTCGTCAATGCACTCGGCCACCAGACGGTGCACAATGCCATGGGTGCAGCCCGGGCAGTAGTGCAGCGTGGTGTCGGTGAGTGATTTCGGACGTTTGAATACAGTTTCCATTATTTGTCACCCCCGCCGATTTGTTTGATTTTTTCTAAAATTTCACCCGGCGTCGGCACCATGCCGCCCGTCCGGCCGTAAAAGTGGACCCCGCCGCGGCCGTTTACCGCAATTTTCACGTCGTCCACCATCTGTCCCATACTCATTTCGACCGTCAAAAATTCCCTGCTGCGTGCAGCGAGCGCCTTTTCAAACGCCTCGGTCGGGAAGGGCCACAGCGTAATAGGCCGGATCAGCCCCACCTTATACCCCTGCTCCTTGGCAGCCTCCATTGCTGTTTTGGCAATGCGCGCTGTGGTGCCGTATGCCACCAGCACGATATCCGCATCGTCTACATCTGCCATTTCATAACGGGTTTCATTTTTGGCAATCTCATCATAGCGGTTCTGACGCTCCCGTATTAAATCTTCCAGCTCGGCCGGCGTCATAAACAGCGAATTGATCACATTTTTCTGCCGCTTGCAGCCAGTACCCGTAGTTGCCCACGGCTTTTCGGGCAGCTGGTCGATATTTTTATCGGAAAATTCCACCGGCTCCATCATCTGGCCCAGCATGCCATCCCCGATAATCATGACCGGCGTGCGGTATTTATCGGCAATGTCAAACGCGTCGCCCGTTAAATCCACCATTTCCTGAATGGAAGACGGCGCCAGCACCGTCAGATGGTAATCGCCGTGGCCGCCGCCCTTGACCGCCTGGTAGTAGTCCGACTGCGCCGGCTGGATACCGCCCAGCCCCGGGCCGCCGCGCACAATGTTGATAATGACGCACGGCACATCTGCACCGGCGATATAGCTGATGCCCTCCTGCTTTAAGCTGATACCGGGGCTGGACGAACTGGTCATAACCCGCGCGCCCGCGCCGCCTGCACCATATACCATATTAATGGCGGCCACTTCGCTCTCTGCCTGCAAAAATACACCGCCGATTTTTGGCATTTTTTTTGCCATATAAGCGCTGACTTCGGTCTGCGGTGTAATGGGATATCCAAAGAAATACCGACATCCCGCACGGATTGCCGCTTCCGCAAGCGCCTCGTTTCCCTTCATCAATACCTTTGCCACGTTACCTCGACCCCCTTCTTCCTGTCTACTTCTCTACCGTGATGACCACATCCGGGCAAATGGTCGCGCAAAACGCGCAGCCAATACATTTGTCCATTTCCAGCACCGTCGCCGGGTTAAAACCCTTGGCATTCAAACGGTCCTGTGCAATCACAACAATTTTCTTCGGACACACTGTGGTACAGAGCATGCAGCCCTTGCAGCGGTCTTCGTCAAATGTCACTCTTGGCATATTGATTTCCCCCTTTACCTGTTATAACTCCGGTTTAAACGGCAGCGACAACTGCAAATCCAGCGGCAAAACATCCTCGCCGAGCTGTTCTGCAATATCGCGCCGTGCCGTTGCAAATGATAGCGGGACGCCCAGCGCGTCCGCAGCCCGCTGCACCGGCCCCATACTGTCGGAAAGCTGCCGTGCAGTGGATTCATAGGATAAATTGGTATTGTTAACAAGCCCTGTGATTTTCAACCTCGATGCAGCCTCGATATTGCGCGCCATTTGCACAATGTCCTCCACATCTGCCGTAGAGGGCCGCAGCAAATTGACCACCAGGTACATGCTGTAATCAGCGTCCTTCAAATACGGATAATACTGCCCCAGCGCGACCGCGCCGTCATCATCCCCGCCTACGTCAAGCACGGCACGGCAGGTCTTGTCAGAAAATACGCGCATCACCTCGCCCGGCAGCACCGGCATGTCCAAATTGGTGTTGGCGTAGGGCGACGCAATCACTGCAATACCGGCTTCCTCCAAATAGGCATGCGCATCGTTGGTGCGGAAATATGGATTGACAATATCCAAATCGCAAATAGCCACATTGTCACTGCGCCTGCGCTCTGCGATGGCACAGTTTAAGGCAATTTCACTTTTCCCGCTGCCATAATGTCCTACAAAGATGCGGATTCGGTGGTTGTCCTGTAACTGAAATTCTTTCAATGTAGTACCTCCACAATTCTATGCTTCATAGGATGGGTTCCATTCCAATACCGCAGAACCAGCAGCCACACAGCCAACAAGGCTGCCGCCCCGGCAAGTTTAGGCCAAAGGCGCGGCAGGGCCAGCAATGCCAAAAACAGCAGCAGCACAGGCACCAGATAAAGCAGAAATGCCGTTCCCAGCACTGTTTTCGAGGGCATCTCCAGCAGCACCCGGTCACCGGCTGCTGCACCTGCACAGTTGACTGCTTCCACCTCGTATGCGGGGTTATCACAGGCACGGCAGTGCCCGCAGTCCTGCCCGCAGGCAGACGATTTGCGGATTTTGACCACCGCCGTCTGCCCGGCGGTGCGCACCACAATCCCTTCCCCAACCAATCCGGTTTTGCCCCCTGTCTGTCGGTATTTTATTTATTATAACAAACTGTCCGCCTTTTTTCAACTAAAAATTCTGGATTTCAGCAGCCGCACTGAAAATACAGCATTGATAATTGACATTTGTGTACCATTTGTGGTATGATGAAGCCAACAAAAATATGTTGTTGGAGATGGTATGCAATGAAAAAATACAGCAGCAAGGAAACCCTCGACCAGCTGCTTAGTATCAATCCGCTTTTCCGGAAGCTAATTACCCGTCCTATGGAGCTCTGCTTTTCCGCCGACCTTACGGTGACACAGCTCTACACCATGACTGCGCTGTCTGAAGCAGACAGCATGAACATGACGCAGCTAGCGTCACAGCTCTACATTTCCAAACAGCAGCTTACAAAAATAGTGGATGCACTGGTAGAAAAAGGGTTTGTACACCGGTTTGGCGACCCAGGCAACCGGCGCGTGGTACTGGTATCGCTCACCGAATCGGGACAAAAACTGATGCGGCAGCACCAGGAGCTGTTCATTGACAGCCTGATCCCAGCCTTCGACCAACTGACCGACGCACAAAAACACAAGCTGGTATCCGCCACGGAGGATATCCTGCAAATACTCCAAAATTTAGAAATTAGAGTAGCGCATTAAATTGTTTACAAATTATCTAATATTGATATATTGACATTCCCTGTTGACTACTATATACTATATGCAATGGTAAATAAAAATTTACGATGATATTTTGGGGAAATGGAGGATATATCATGTTTGGAGGAACCAGTGAAGAAAAATTGGCAAAAATGGTCGAAAAAAAGAAATGGGACAAACTGCGCAAGCTGCTAAACGGCGATAAGGCTACCGTTATCAATCTTGCAAAGGCTTGTTCACATTCTGAAGAGGATGAATCGACAAATATGCTGATCGAGCTGCTGCGCGCCAGCGACCGGGACGTGAAAATGGCAGCGATTGACTCCCTTGGCAAGGTGGGGAACGAGCATGCCGTTGCATCATTGCAATATATTGAAAAGAGCAATCCAGACTGCGGGAAGGATATGATTGACGCGGTACACAAGGCCATCAGCAATATCCGTGAAAGAAGCAAAGCAAGCATGGATCATGAATAATATGAAAAAATAACACCAAAAAGCCACCCATATAAAAGATGGGTGGCTTTTTGTGTATTTAACCGTATAGCAGTTGTTCCAATTCCACATGCATTTGACGCATCCGGCGCGCCACTGGACGGGCAAGTTCCCCCTTGGAAATCATATCGTCCAATTGGGATAGCGTCACCCATTTTGCCGCGGCAGTTTCCCCTTCTTGCATCACCAGTTCTTCTATCTGGGGGCTTTTTTGCGCCAAATAGGTATCGACAAACGCCGTATGCTCCCGTTGGGTGCGCAAAAGCGTCAATTCTTCACCCGATACCCGGATCCCCGTTTCTTCAAACAATTCGCGCACCGCGCCCATCAAGCTGGTTTCCCCCGCCAGCACACTGCCGGCCGTATTCTCCCACAAATTGGCATAATCTTTTTTATCTGGATGCCTCAGCGTTAACAGCAATTCCCCTTTTCGGTTTACAGTCAAAATGCTGGAAACCAAATGAAACTCCCCCGACCCAAACGGTGTGCCGCGCACATGGGTACGGCCCAAGGGGCGGCGGTCTTTATCATACAAATCCCAAAGTTCCATCATGCAACCCCGTATTCCATGATGAAATCATCCATCACATATCCATTCCCAATATCTGTCACCTGTTCCCGCGCCTTTTGGAATCCCAAAGCGTCATACGCAGCAATGGAAGAGGCATTATGACGGTTGACCGTGAGCCAGATCACCGAAAGGCCGCGTTCTTTGCACAGCGAAGTCAAGAATTCCAATGCGCGCCTGGACAGCTTTTTGCCGCGGAAAGGCGCGTCTATGTACAGCTTGCTCAAAAACAGCTTCCCTTCTGCGCATTGTATGCCGATATATCCGGCAGTCTGCCCATCGGCCATCAGCAAATAATATTCGTACCCTTCCCGCTGCATTTGCCGTTCTACCGCCGCAATGCTTTGATATTTTTCCACCATATACTCCACCTGCGGCGCGCCCAGGATAGGCGTATAATGCTCCGTCCAAATACGCGCAGCCATCCCGCAAAGCGCCAGTACCTGCTGCCGGCTGTGAACCGGCACAAATTCCACCTTTTCCATATCAATCACCCTTTCTATGTATGCAAACAGGACGGCGCACCACTCCCATATGCGCCGTCCTGCCCGCGTTATCCTGCTTGCTGTATCATATCCAAAACCTGCTGTGCCGGCTGATCCCCGCACACCGTCAGCCGCTTCAAATGCATGGTCCCTTCTGAAATCTGGTTGCTGCCATCGTCGCCTACCAGATTGACCGCTTGATAACCGGCTGCTTGCAGCTCTTGTGCATACGGGCTTTCCGTTCCAAACGGATAGGCAAACACCTTACAGCATTTATGCAGATGCGATTCAATCAAAAATTTAGACAGACCGGCCTCCAGCCTGGTATCCTCTTGAGAAAGAACAGAAAAATCAGGATGGGTATGCGAATGGCTTTCAATATCCACCACACCGCTCTGTTCCATCTCCCGCGCTTCTTCCCACGAAAAATGCGGAAAATCGCCTGCTTTTGCACCCATACGGCCGGTAATGACAAATACGGTGGCACAAAGGCCCTGCTCTTGCAGGATGGGGAAAGCGTCGGTATAAACGCTGCGGTAGCCGTCGTCAAATGTGATGATAATTGGATGAACCGGCAGGGTACCCCCACCGGATGCTCCCGCTTCTATCAGCTCTGCATAGGTGATGGACTGATACCCCGCCTGCCGCAGCGCTGCCATATGCTGTGCAAACTGCTCGCGCGTAATGTGCAGCAGCGGGTTTTCATAGCTTGATGCAAGATTGTGATACAACAGGATCGGGACTTGCTGCTGTGCCTGTACGCCCATTGTACCCACACCAAATAGCAGTGCAAGTACCAAAACCGGCAACCATTTTTTCAATGCTGTTCACCGTCCCAACCCTATCTTGCCCCAGACGGCAGCCTATTAACCTGTTATTTTACGACAATATTGACAAGCTTGCCCTTGACAACAATGGTTTTTACAATTTGTTTCCCAGCAATTGCGGCAGCGATTGTCCCGTTTTCCACCGCCATTTTTTCTATCTCGGCATCCGGCGCGCCGGATGGTACCATCATCCGGTGCTTGGGCTTGCCGTTGACCTGCACCAGCACCTCTATTTCATCCTTAACCAAAGCGGCGGTATCATAAGTAGGCCAGGCCTGGCTATGGACACTGCCACTGCCGCCTGCCATCTGCCATAGTTCCTCAGCCAAATGCGGCACAAAAGGCGAAAGCAGCAAAATAACCTTTTCAACGCTCTCGGACACCAGCGCATCGTTGCTGCCGGTATACGCATACAGGGCATTGACAAGCTCCATAACGGCGCTGATGGCGGTATTCAAATTAAACCGTACGCCAATGTCGTCGGTCGCCTTTTTAACAGTATTGTGCAAAACATACCGCAATTCCTTGTCCGCCGCAGAGAGGCCGTCTGACGCGCATACGGCGCCAGGCCTCAGCACCGCCCTTTTATCCTCTACCAGCCGGTATACGCGGTTTAAAAACCGGTAAGAACCTTCCACTGCCGTATCGCTCCACTCCAGGTCGCGCTCAGGCGGCGCGGCAAACAAAATAAACAGCCGCGCAGTATCCGCACCGTATTTTGCAATGATTTCTTCTGGGCTCACCACATTCCCCAGCGATTTGCTCATTTTTGCGCCGTCTTTTAATACCATACCCTGCGTCAGCAAATTCTGAAACGGCTCATCGCAGGACAAGTATCCAAAATCATGCAACGCTTTGGTAAAGAAGCGCGCATACAGCAAATGCAAAATAGCATGCTCCACCCCGCCGATGTACTGATCCACGTTCATCCAATAGTCAGCCGCTTCCTTGGAAAAGGGCAGCGCGCTGTTTTTGGGGTCACAGTACCGCAAGAAATACCAGGATGAACACACAAAGGTATCCATGGTGTCAATTTCCCGGCGCGCAGGCTTGCCGCACTTGGGGCAAGTCACCTGATGGAAGGATTTGGAGGACGCCAGCGGCGACGTCCCCTGCCCGGTAAACGCGACGTCTTCGGGCAGCAGCACCGGCAAATCACTCTCCGGCACCGGTACCTCGCCGCAGTCGTCACAGTAGATGATCGGGATGGGCGCACCCCAGTACCGCTGCCTGGATATCAGCCAGTCGCGCAGCCGGAAATTCACCTTGCGCTCACCGATTTTCTGTTCTTCCAAATACGAAATAATCTTAGGCATCGCTTCCTTGTTGCTCATACCGTCAAACGGCCCGGAATGGATCATAATCCCTTCCGCTTCAAAGGCTTCGGTCAGCGCACTGCCGTCAATATTGCTGCCGTCAGGCGAAATCACTGCCTCGACGGGAAGGCCGTACTTGCGCGCAAAATCAAAATCGCGCTGGTCATGTGCCGGCACCGCCATCACAATCCCAGTCCCATAGTCCAGCAGTACATAATTTGCCAAATACAACGGCACTTTTTTGCCGTTTAACGGGTTCACTGCATACCGTCCGGTAAAAACGCCTTCCTTTTCCAAGTCGCTGCTCGCGCGGTCCATATCTTTCACATACTGCATACGGTCGATAAACGCCCGGCATTCCGCCTCAGTGCCACTGCCCGAAATGAGCGCATCCACCATGGGATGCTCGGGTGCAATCACCATAAACGATACGCCATAGAGCGTATCCGGCCGTGTGGTAAAAACGGTGAGCGTTTCGCCGCTGCCATCTAGCTTGAAATGCACCTGTGCGCCTGTGGATTTCCCAATCCAGTTAGCCTGCATGGTCTTAACCTTTTCCGGCCAGCCGTCTAATTTGTCAATATCTGAAAGCAACCGGTCGGCATAATCGGTAATGCGGAAAAACCACTGCTCCAAATCCTTTTTCCCAACTTCCGCTTTGCACCGTTCACATTTGCCGCCTACCACCTGTTCATTTGCCAGCACCGTTTGGCAGGACGGGCACCAGTTGACATAGGATTTTTTCTTATAGGCCAGCCCGTGCTTGTAAAGCTGCAAAAACATCCACTGGGTCCACTTGTAATAATCAGGATGGCAGGTGGCCACCTCACGGTCCCAGTCATAGCTGATGCCCAGGCTTTTGAGCTGTCTGCGCATATTGTCAATATTGGACCATGTCCAATCCTTTGGCGGCGTCCCATGCTTAATGGCTGCATTTTCTGCCGGCAGCCCAAAGGAATCCCAGCCCATGGGGTGCAGGACGTTAAAGCCATTCATCCGTTTAAACCGCGCCACTACGTCGCCGATGGAGTAGTTCCGCACATGCCCCATATGCAGGTTCCCCGACGGGTATGGGAACATCTCCAGCGCATAATACTTGGGCTTATCCGTTTGCTGCGTATGGAAAGCGTCTGTATCTTCCCATATTTTTTGCCACTTTTTTTCAATTGCCGCTGCATCATAGCTCATTGTTCATCGTTCCCCTCTATCTGCTCAAAATTGACCTCCTGTGCATCCGACCACAGCCGTTCAATGGAATAAAATTCCCGTGACTCCGGATTAAAAATATGCACAATCACATCCCCATAGTCCAGCAATATCCAGTTTGCATTGTCTTTCCCTTCCCGCCCGCGCGGGTATATCCCAGCCTCTGACAGCTTATCTTCTAGTTCTTCCGCAATGGCGCTCATATGCGGATAGGATGTGCCCGAACATACAACAAAATAATCAGCCAGCGTTGTCAATGTCCCGATATACAGCACCTTGATGTCCATCGCTTTTTTCTTGTCCGCACATCCCACAATGGTTTCCATCAGTTCCTTTGCATCCATTTGTTTGCTCCTTTTATTCATCCTCATCACGCGCCGGCCCGGAAGATGCCTTGCCGCCTTCATCCGCCTCATCCGGCGCCATATCGTTGCCGACAATAATGGTCACGTTGGTATTGTTGCCCTTATCGGGGTTGATTAAGAAGGTATCCATATCAATGGCCTGCGCAATGGCATCGCCGTTGCCGTTGTCCTTTTTGGCAATCACCAGCGTTTCCGGATAAACCACACCATTGGTCTGGTTGACGGCCGAAACCTTATAGCCGTAGCTCTCTACTGCTTCCACAACAGCGTCAATATCTGCGCTGCCGTCAGAGCCATCCAATATATCCACCTTGACAAACCGGTTGAAAAATTGCTTTTTGGGCGCTTTTGCCAAATCCACCTCATGGCGCTGGCTGTCCTCGCCAATCAACTTATCGCGAATCTCCAGCTCACGGGCGCTGATTTCCTCCGCTTCCGGCGTGAAATACTGCTGCACCACCTGCGCGGTCTTTTCTTTATCATGCACAAAATAGGACAGCTCATACCCGTATGGGCTCATCATATATTTCGGTTCGCCTTCCAATTGCATGATGTTGATGTTTTCCCTTCCAACCTTGAGTACCATGGGCGCATATTTCATCATTTCCGCCGTAGAAAAATTGGTTTTGACATTCTCGGTTGCAATGGAAATCAGTTTTGGGATTTTCAAAATATTCTGCATGCTGGTCACCTGGTCAATGGCAGCATAGATAAAACCGGTCTGCGCCTTGACGCGGTCGGTGTCCCCCATCGGATATCCAGTCCCGTCGTTGTTTTGCCGGAACCGCACAAACATCTCCGCTTTTTCCCCGTCCAGCGTTTGCAGGCCCTTATCCAAATGGATATGCAAATCCTGCACCGGGTCGTCATAATTCATATTGATGGGAACGTCGTACTCCACGCCGCCAATCGCATCGATGATATCCCGGAAACCCTTAAAATCCACCATCACATAGCGGTCAACATTCACGCCGTCCAAAATATATTCCACCTGCTTAAACAGTTCCTGCTCCTTATTATACCCATAAGCCGAGTTGATTTTGCGGTCCACCTTGTTAATCTGCACATACGTATCCCGGGGGATTTGTATCATATTAATCTGGTTGGTCAGCAGGTTGTACTGTGCAAAAATCAGCACATCGGTGCGGTACCCGCCTTCGTCCACACCACACAGCAATGTATTGACATAAGCGGTTTCCATGCTGGAATCGTCCCCGCCCAAATTGGGAGAAGTCCCCATCCAGTCCTGAAACCACACCGCCGCAAAGGCGCCGCCCGCAATTAAGGCAAATACCAATGTAAAAATAACCGTCAGCCGGACATAGAGTTTTGTTTTCCTGTTTTTCATCTTCATCACCTGATTTTCCGTAAATAATAATTGCGGGTATCCACCGTATTGGTATGTAACAGCGTCCCCTTAGACAACACCGATCGGATGGTCAAATCAATCTGTAACACCAGCGCACGGTCTAAATCGGTCTGTGCCAGCTCGCGCACCCGGTCCACCCCATCAAAGGCCCGGGACGGCTCAATGCCGTCGGCAATATATATGATTTTTGTCAGCAGCGGCATACCCGGCTTCCCTACCGTATGATAGTAAACCGCATCATAAATTTCCGGATCGTCCACACCAAAGGTATCCTGAAGCATAGCCGCTCCCAAAAACCCATGGATAAGCCCCGTCTGCTGCCGTGCCACATCGTCCAATACAATCCCATACTGGCTGCACTTATCCAGCATTTGTTCCACTGTGAAATTTTTGGCACAATCGTGCAGCAAACCGGCAATTTTTGCCTTTTCCACATCCGCGCCGTATTGGCGCGCCATATGCTCAGCCGTTTCCATAACCAAAACCGAATGCCGGAACCGCTTTTCCAGCAGCATGCCCGACAGTTTTTCCCGCATTTGCATCAGTTCCATGATGGCCCCCGTCTATCGGTATAATCTGTTTTTTTCAATATACTCTGCCACAGCCCCAGGCGTAAAATACCGTACGCTTTTGCCTTCGCGGGCACGCGCCCGCAGCATGGTTGACGAAATGCCAATGGGCGGCATATCCAAAAGCGCCACCTGGCAGCCCAAAGACCGCATATGCTGTGCATAGCCTTCTGCGTCCCCATAAGCGTCGCGGCGGAATGCTGCAAATTCACACATGGTTTTATAGGCGTCAAATTGGTACCAGCCCGGCAAATCGCGCAGGGCGTCTGCCCCCACCAGCAAAACCGGCCTGCCCAGATTGGAAAAATGACGAACCATATCCACTGTGTAGCAGCGTTCTTGCTTAGTAACTTCATAATCGGATACATAAAACCGCCGGTTCCCGGCCACAGCTAAGCGCACCATTTCCAGCCGCTGGAATTTATCCGCCCCCATATCCTCTTTATGCGGCGGCGTACCATTTGGCACAAAATATACCCGTTCCAGTTCTAACTGCTCAGCCGCACACTGCGCCATTACCAAATGCCCCATATGAATGGGGTCAAATGTCCCGCCCATGATTGCAAACCGCATATCACTTCACCAGCTCGATGGCTTTATGGTCTTTCGATTCCCGGTACAATACAAATTTTCGGCCAATGACCTGTACCTGCTCTGCCTTTAAAATTTCTGAACAACGCTCGCACAGCCGGCGCGCATCTTCCGGGCAGGTTTCCAGCACTGTGATTTTGATAATCTCCCGGTTGTTCAATGCGCCATCCATCTGCCGCAGCAATTCGTCATTCAAGCCTGCTTTGCCAATTTGATAAATGGGCGGAACCGTATTGGCCAGCCCGCGCAGCTGCGCCCGTTGCCTGCTGTTAATCATTCGCTTTGCTCCCATCTGGTTTAACCTACAAAATAAGACACAAAATTGCTAAATTCTATTATATAAAGTTTTTTCCCATCTGTCAATGTTATGGCATAAAATCAAATTCCAGCTCGCAAAAACGTACCGTATCCCCTTCCTGCACCCCTTGTTTTTCCAACGCTTTGATAACACCTTTTTTACGCAGGGCGCTTTGGAAATACTGCAGCGATTCGTAATCCTCAAAATTGGTAGACCGCATGAGCTGCCGCGCCCACGGGCCTTCCACCACATAGACGCCATTTTCCACCGTCACAGTATACGGCGCTTGTTCGTCAAATGCAAAAACCGCTTCTTCTTCCGGCGATTCATGATACAGCTCCGGGATTGGGATACCGTCCAGCAAGCTGGCTGCATACCGGATAAGCTCAGGTACCCCCTGCTTGGTTGCCGCCGAAATGGGGAACAGCTCATACCCGCGCTTGGCAATTTCCGTACAAAACCGCATATACACGGCCTGGTCGGTGACAATATCTGTCTTATTTGCCACAACAATCTGCCGTTTTTCCGCCAATTTGGGATTGTATTGTTCAAGTTCCCTGTTGATTTTTTCAAAATCGTCCAATGGATCGCGCCCTTCCACGCCCGATACATCCACCACATGCAGCAGCAGCCTTGTCCGCTCCACATGCCTTAAAAAAGTGTGGCCCAAGCCAACACCCTCGCTCGCCCCTTCAATAATACCGGGAATGTCTGCCAGTACAAAGCTTTTGCCCTCCCCAGCGTCCACCACGCCCAAATTGGGCTCCAGCGTAGTAAAGTGGTAATTGGCAATTTTAGGGCGCGCGTCGCTCACCACAGATAACAGGGTTGATTTTCCAACATTTGGAAAACCTATCAGCCCTACATCTGCCAGCAGCTTGAGCTCCAGCGTCAGCGCCCGCCGTTCCCCTTCGGTACCAGCCTTAGCAAAACGCGGGATTTGCCGGGTCGGGGTGGCAAAATGGCTGTTGCCCCAGCCGCCGCTGCCGCCTTTGGCCGCCACTATCCGCTGGCCCGGTATTTTTAAATCAGCCAGTACCCTGCCGCTTGCCGCATCCTTTACCACCGTGCCCACCGGCAACCGCACCACCAAATCGCGTCCATTTTTCCCGCTGCTGCGCGCCGCACGGCCATCCTCACCGTTGGGCGCCTTATATTTCTTTTTATACCGAAATTCCGTCAGCGTGCTCAGCGACTTATCCGCCTCAAAAATCACGGCGCCGCCGTTGCCGCCGTCACCGCCGTCCGGGCCGCCCGCCGCCACATATTTTTCCCTGTGAAACGAAACCAGCCCATTGCCGCCGTTGCCCGCTTCCACCTGTATGGTCGCCAAATCTGCAAGCATGTTTCCCTCCGCCTTTTCCAAATAAAATCCTTATATAGTATCAACCAAAACTGTGAAAAAAAGATTGACAAATATCGCTAAATCAAGGTGATTGGATGATTGCTTTATAAATGGTATCCAAACCAGAAATATCCACAAAATCAACTTCCCGGCCATATGTATCAACAATCCCGCGGGCATCTGCACTCATCTGCTCCCGCGGCGTCCGCCGCACCATGCGGTAAAACAGCCACATCATCAACCGGTGCACAGGCTTGAGCCCCCGGTATGCAATGCCGCCCCGCAAATGGTACAATACTGCACTGTCAAAAAGCTGCGGCGGCAGCTGCCGCTTTACCGCATCGCGTATAGCCGCGGCATTGGCGGGATTTTGAGGGTCAGACAGCCCAACGGTCACAACCACCAGCTTTTTGCCAGTTCCGGCAGGCAGCCGGCTAGCTGTTTTCGGCAGCCCCCGCACCCTGCCGGCATACAGCCCGCCTATATATACGATGGCATCACAAGCTGAAAGGTCACCAGCCTCCTGATAAGGGACTGCCGTTTCCCCCAACCGCTCTGCAAGCGCCTGCGCATACCGTTTTGCATTGCCGTAGCAACTGCCGTACACAACAGCAATGTGCATTTTCCCTCACCCCCTTCCATCGCCTGAAAGAAACAAAAAATCCCGGAAAAATCCGGGATTTTGAAAATACCATTTATTGCGCAATCTCATAGACGCTGACCTGTTTTTTGTCGCGTCCCAGGCGCTCAAATTTGACCTTGCCATTTGCCACGGCAAACAGCGTATCGTCGCTGCCTTTTTTAACGTTGTGGCCCGGATGGATTTTCGTGCCGCGCTGACGGACCAGAATATTCCCGGCCATCACGTGCGCGCCGTCGCCCTTTTTCACACCGAGACGCTTGGATTCGCTGTCCCGGCCGTTCTTGGTAGAGCCCATCCCCTTTTTATGTGCAAATACCTGTAAATTCAATTGGAACATTTCTTACACCTCCGATTCTACCACGCGGACATTGCCGCTGTATTGCCCGGCCAGCTCCTGTAAAAACAGATAGAGCGTACCGAGCAGAAGCTGTGTTTTGGCCTTTGCAGCGCCGTCTAGCCCCTGCGGCAGGACAAAATAAAGATATCCATCCTCCATTTGATAGCCAAACGTCACGCCGGCCAGTTTTTCCATCCCATTGCAAATGGCAAACGCAACGGAAGAAATTGCCGCGCATACCAAGTCATCCCCCTGCTGGGCATACTCTGCATGGCCGTCCAATTCCATACCGCAAATATCGCCGCCTTTGCGCATAACCGTAACTGTAACCATTTTTATGCGTTGATTTTTTCAATCTGCACCTTGGTGAACGGCTGCCGGTGGCCCTGTTTTTTCTTAGAGCCTTTTTTGGGCTTATACTTGAACACAATGATTTTCTTGCCTTTCCCATTGGCCAGCACCTTTGCGTCCACACTGGCGCCTTCCACAACCGGAGCGCCGATTGCGGCTTTGTCGCCGCCAACTGCCAGCACCTTGTCAAATTTGACTGCGCTGCCTTCCTCTGCGGACAGCTTTTCTACAAACAGCACATCGCCCTCGGCAACCTTGTACTGTTTTCCGCCTGTTTCAATGATTGCATATGTCATTTGTAGCACCTCCCTTTTCCATAGGACTCGCGAAAGTAGGGCACTGAAATACAGTTTAGACAAACCCAGTTTCTGCGGTTACCGGAGTATTATACCACACCGTTTTTAAATTGTCAAATCATTCTTGCAGTTTTTTCATTCAGACACCAAACACATCGGTGCCCGTATCGTCCTCCAGCACCGATATACCTGCCTGCTGCTCCTCCAGCTTTTTATGGTTGCGCTTCTGTACCTTTTCTTCCAGTACACTGTACACCACA
This sequence comes from uncultured Clostridia bacterium, assembly GCA_937959315.1. Lineage (GTDB taxonomy): Bacteria > Bacillota > Clostridia > UMGS1810 > UMGS1810 > CALGRC01. The sequence continues at coordinate 22,381 of CALGRC010000005.1, forward strand.
GGGATAAATACCAATGTCAGAAGGGTGGAAACCGATAGGCCGCCGGTAAGCGTCCAGGCCAGCGGCTTCATCATTTCTGAGCCCTGCGCCGTAGAGATGATGGACGGCAAATATCCCAAAATGGAAGTCAGTGTGGTCATCAAAATAGGGCGCAGCCGGTCGCGGCCCGCTTCGGCCAGCACATCTTTAATTGTGGCGCCCTGCGCCATCCGTTCCTCTTTGTTCTGGTTGACGTGGTCAAGCAGCACGATCGCATTATTGACCACAATACCGCATAACATGATAATCCCGATCATCGAAGTGACATTGAGCGTATTGCGGCTGATAAACAGCATCAAAAATACACCGATAAACGACAGCGGGATGGAAAACATAATGATAAACGGCTGCAAAAAGGATTCAAATTGTGCCGCCATAACCATATAAACCAGCAAAATGGACAGTACCATCGCCATCCCCAAGCCAGAGAAGGATTCCAGCATACTCTCGTAGTCGCCGCCCAATGAAACGCCGTAGCCATCCGGAATGCTCATATTGTCCACAATTTGCTGGATATCCTGGTTCACACTGGCCACATCGCGGCCATACAGCGATGCGGATATACTCACCGCATTTTTTTGGTTTTGCCGAGACAGGCTCAGCGGGCCCTTGTCCATAGATATGTCTGCCACGTCGCCAATGGTGACAAACGCACCGGTCGGCGTGGTAAGTTTGATGTTCTGCACATCTTCCGCCGTGCCGACATAGCTTTCGGGAAATTGCACCCGGATATCATATTCCTCGCCGCTGTCTTTAAACTGGCCGGCCACCTGGCCCGAAATAGCCCCGCGGATGGCCGCAGCCGTCGTCTGTGTAGTCAGCCCATACCGCGCCGCGCGCGCCCGGTCTACATACACCCGCATTTCCGGTTTGGTATCTTCCACGCTGCTTTTGGCGTCACGCACACCTTCGACCGACTGCATCTCCAGCAAAATCTGGTCCGCAATCAGCTCTGCCTGGCTGTAATCATCCCCGGTAATTGTCACATTGATAGGCGCGCCGCCGGACATCATAGAACTGCTGGAAGAAAAACTGACCTCTGCGCCGGCAATCTTGCCGGATACTTCCTGGCGCATAGCTTCCGATACCTCATCCGCCCGATTCCCCTCATGCAGCGTTACCATCACCTGCGCTGTATCACCCGAAACGTTGGAAAATACGTATTCTACCTCGTCATACCCGCTGGCAATGGTTTCCACCTGCCGCGCCGCGCGGTCGGTCTCGTCCAGTTCGCTGCCCTTTGGCATCGTCACGTCAATGGTAAACTGCCCTGCGTCCATCCCCGGCATAAATTCCATGCCGATAAACGGCAGCAGGCACATGCTGCCCACAAACAGCAGCAGCGTAACCGCCGCCACCCGTTTGCGATGGTTCAGCGCCATCCGCACCAGTTTTTCATACCCATTGTGAAAAGCTTCCATAAACCGGTTGAATGGTGCGAATACCCGTTCTTCCCACAGCTCAAACTTGCTCTTCACTTTATGTTCCTGGCTGACCAGCAGCTTAGAGGACAGCAGCGGCACGATCATTAATGTGATAAGCAGCGAGCAGATTTGCGAAAATGCAATGGTCAGCGCCATTTCACGGAAGATGATAGAAGTAATATCCTGTGTAAACACCACCGGCAGGAACACAACCACTGTCGTTAGGGTAGAAGCAGTGATGGCGCCTGCTACTTGTTTTGCGCCTTTAATCGCCGCCGCACGCGCCGGCATACCGCGCGCCTTGCATTTATAGATATTCTCCAGCACTACGATGGAGTTGTCAACCAGCATCCCGACACCCAGCGCCAGGCCGCCCAGCGAAACAATATTGAGCGTTACGCCTGCAAAATACATCGCTGCAAACGTCGCCACAATGGAAGTTGGGATGGATACCGCCAGTACAATGGTAGTCTTGAAGCTCTGCAAAAACAAAAAGAGGATGATTCCTGCAAGCAGGGCGCCGATGACGGCATTTTCCGCCACCGTGTTCACCATCTGCTTTACCAGTTCAGACTGGTCAAAAATCACCTGGATTTGCGCACTGGGATTCTCCTTCCGGATTTGATCCAGCTTTTCATTGACCAAATCCATCACCTGTACCGTATTGGAACCCGACTGTTTTTGAATACTCAGCGAAACGCAGTCGGCATTGTTAAGCCGGCTGTAAGATTCCTGTGTTTTATAGGTATCTTTGACTTCTGCCACATCCCGCAGATAAATGGTCCCTCCGGCAGGCATCATGACCGGCAGCGATTGGATATCCTCCATATTGGTAAATTCCCCAATACTGCGCAGGGAAATGGTCTTGCCGCCCGACTGCACATCACCGCCCGGCAAATTGACGTTATCCCCCTGCAGGGCAGTTGTAATATTGCCGAACGACAACTGATAGCCCAGCAGTTTTGCCGGATCGACTTCTACCTGAATTTCCCGGTCCAGCCCGCCGCCGACACTTACCTGCCCCACGCCGGTTACCCCTTCTAACTGGGATACGATTTCATTTTCTACAAAGGTTTTAGCCTGTTCCAAATCGTATCCTTCCACCGATACACTGAAATTGCCGACCGGAATCATACTGGGATCCATTTTGATGATCATGGGGTCGTCCGCCCCGTCCGGCAGGGCGCTGCCGTACAAATCAATTTTCTCGCGCAGTTCCATGGCGGCCACATCAATGTCTACCCCCTGGTTGAATTCCGCAATGATCATAGAAGAACCCTGCGAAGAAGTGGACTGGATATTTTTGATACCGCTTACCGTTGCAGCGGCGCCCTCCAGCGGTTTTGTCACCATATTTTCCATCTCGGTCGGTGAAACACCGCTGTAACTGGTCTGTACCAATATCATAGGCAGCGTGATATTGGGGTAAAGGTCCATGGGCAGCATGGTGAGTGCATACAGCCCCAGCACCACAATGATCATAACCACCATGCACATGGCAACGGGACGCTTGACGGAAACTTCTGAAATGGACATACCGTCCCCTCCTCTACTCCTCTACAATTTTAAACTTACTCTCTGCTGTTACAAAATCTTTGCCGCGCACCACAACTGTTTCCCCGTCGCTTAAGCCGCTGGCAACTTCGGTAACATCTTCCTGTTCAATGCCCTGCACGATATCCCGTTCTTCCAGCTTATCGCCGTTTACCACAAATACATAGGTGCGGCCTCCGT
>CALGRC010000006.1 GCA_937959315.1 uncultured Clostridia bacterium
GAGCGCCAATGTGGATTTTTATAGCGGGTTTGTATATTCTATGCTGGATTTGCCGTTGGAACTATATACGCCTATTTTTGCGATTGCCCGCATAGCCGGGTGGAGTGCGCACCGGATTGAAGAGATAATCAACGATGGGAAAATCATCCGTCCCGCGTACAAGAGTGTGGCAAAGCATCAGGAATATTTGCCATTATCTGAACGGTGACCGGACTTAAAAAAGGAGGACAGCCAAAGTGGGCATTTCATTTGAACAGGATATTTTTCATTTGCATGCCGCGGGTGTAAGCTATTGTGTTGGCGTGCGGGACGGGCAATTGATCCATCTATATTGGGGGAAGGAAATCCCAAATGGGAATTTGTGGTATACCGTAGGGGCACACGGTTCTACTTTTGAGGATACCGCCTATGCCATGCCGTATGATTTCCCGCCGGTGGATACGGGTGATTTCCGTTCGCCGATGGTGGAGATCCAATTTGCCGACGGCAGCCGGGCGACCGGATTTGCGTATGAAGGATATGATATTTTACCCGGCAAGCCGCCGCTTGCAGGGCTTCCGGCAACCTATGCCGAATCGGATGGGGAAGCGGAAACGTTGGTAATCCATATGGCGGATGCGCTGAGCGGTTTGCGTGCAGATTTGTCATATACTATTTTTTCTGCCACCGGCGCCATTGCACGCAGCGTCCAGTTGGTCAACCAAGGGCAGCAGCCGGTAGTAATCCGCCGGGTACTTAGTGCCAGTGTGGATTTCCCGGATGACGGCTATGAGTTATTGCATTTGCAGGGTGCGTGGGCGCGGGAACGGCAGATAGAACGCCGGCCGCTCATGCATGGGCTGCAGCAGATATCCTCCAGCCGCGGCGCCAGCAGCCACCATCACAACCCTTTTCTTGCCCTGACAGAGCCGGATGCCAATGAACGCTGCGGACGGGTGTATGGTATGAACTTGGTATACAGCGGCAGTTTTGCCGCCCAGGCGGAGGTAGATAGCCGCAACCGTACGCGCATGCAGATTGGAATCAATCCCGAGGGATTTTCCTGGAAATTAGATGCCGGCGAGATATTTCAGTCGCCAGAGGCCATTTTGGTTTTTTCAAATGCGGGGCTGGGCGGTATGTCGCATATTTATCATACGCTGTACCGCAGCCGGCTGTGCCGCGGGAAATACCGCGATGCACCGCGGCCAATCCTCATCAATAACTGGGAAGCGACTTATTTTGATTTTGACGAAGAAAAACTGCTTTCCATTGCCCGGGCGGCGCGCGGCATTGGGATAGAGCTGTTTGTGCTGGATGACGGTTGGTTTGGCAAACGGGACCGGGACAACTGTTCGCTGGGCGATTGGGTGGTGGATAAACGTAAGCTGCCCAATGGATTGGATGGGCTGGTGCAGAAAATCACAGCGCTGGGGTTGAAATTTGGCTTGTGGTTTGAGCCGGAGATGGTTTCGCCGGACAGTGATTTATACCGGGCACATCCCGACTGGTGCCTGCATGTCGAAGGCCGTCCGCGCACCCTTGGGCGCCAGCAGCTTATTTTGGACTTGTCGCGGCAGGATGTGTGCGATTATATTGTAGACGCGGTATCCCGTGTGCTGCGCTCAGCAGATATTTCTTACGTCAAGTGGGATATGAACCGAAATATGACCGAAATTGGCAGCGCGCTTTTGCCGCCCGGCCGTCAGCAGGAAACTGCACACCGGTATATGCTGGGGCTTTATCATGTGATGGAGCGGATTACCACTGCTTTCCCAGATGTGCTGTTTGAAGGATGCAGCGGCGGCGGCGGGCGGTTTGATCCGGGGATTTTGTATTATATGCCGCAGATTTGGTGCAGCGATGACAGTGACGCTATCGAACGCACCCGTATTCAGTATGGTACCAGCCTGGTGTATCCGGCCAGCACGATGGGGGCGCATGTTTCTGCGGTTCCCAACCATCAGACCGGCCGGGTGACGCCGTTCCAAACGCGCGGGGATGTTGCAATGTCGGGGAATTTTGGCTATGAACTGGATTTGAGCAAGCTTACGCCGGAAGAGCTGGAATTGGCCAAACAGCAGGTGGCAGTCTGCAAAGAAATTCGCAGTACCATTCAATTTGGAACCTTTTACCGGCTGCTTAGCCCGTTTGAGGGGAATGACTGTGCATGGGAATTTGTTGCGCCAGACGGCAGTGAAGCGGTATTTTGCGCTGTCAGACGGTTGGCGCGGCCAAATTGGCGGAGTTATCCTATCAAGCTGGCAGGTTTGGAAGAATCGGTGCAGTACGAGGTGCTGGGGACAGGCGAGCAATATGCCGGCGGGGTACTGATGCAGGTCGGTTTATTGCTGCCAGAGGCGAAACAGGATTTTGAAAGTTATTTTGTGCGGTTAAAACGTGTGCGGTAAACAGATAAAAAACAAAGCGCAGGGGATATCCCCTGCGCTTTTTTGATGTTACCAGCGGCGGTAAGCAGACTCTAAAAGATCGGCAGCCAGGTCAATCCCCATACCGCTATTGATACATAGATCGTAGTTTTGTGCTTTTCCCCAGGTATGGGATGCAAAATGCTCATAGTATGCAGCGCGCGCTTTGTCGCGCTTTTGAATATAATGGCGCAAGTTTTTTTCTTTTACGCCATATTCTAATTGCACACGGCGGATTTTTTCTTCTATGGGTGCATAAATAAATACGTGCATACAGTTTTTGTAGTCTTCCAAAACATAATTGGCACATCGCCCCAGCAATATGCAGGGGCCTTTGTTTGCCAATTCGCGTATGGCGTCAAATTCCGCCAGATATAGTTGCGTTGCTACCGAAGAACCGTCCCAATTGGTAGCAATGGTGTATAAAAAACTAGTGCCCTGCTGCTCGGATTTTTCCACATATTCTTCTGCCAGGCCGCTTTTTTGGGCGGTCATGGAAATAATTTGCCGGTCGTAGAGCGGGATGCCGAGCTGTTCGGCCAGTTTTTGTGCAATCATCCTTCCGCCCGAGCCATATTCCCGGCTGATGGTTATAATGGCATTGCTCATTCCTGATTCCCTCCATATCTTTTATTTTTGTAGTGCTAGGCAATATGCGGCGGCTGTGCCGCGGTAAGTAATTTGATTGGCTTCCTCGTTCAGCAGGATGGTTGCCAATGGCTGGCGTATGATGGCTTCAAACCGTGTCTGTTCTATATCGTTGTATGCTTCGCGCAGTGCGGCAAGCTGCCGGGCAGTTAAGGCTTGTTCCATGGTGGTTGGACTGGCCCAGCCAGGGGATTCCAGTGGGTTTTCTACTCCGTTTTTGTCGGTATAGGAAGGCCTTGGTTCGCCATACCGTGCGGTCAAGGCGGCTTTGATATCGGTTTCGTTTTCCTGCTGGTATTGAACGGTTACTCCGTATAGGATAGGTGTATCTGAAGCGCCGCCGGCTGTATCAAAAAGCAGGCCGACAGTTGCGGGGTTCCCAAATATCGTCTGGTTTTGCACCACTGCGCGGATACGGGCAACAGAATCCGCCGGCTCGGTGATCAGCTGCTGCACATCGCCGCCGGCGATGGCAAGCGCTTGCTTAACCGTTTCCCAATCTGACCCCCAGCCCAATTCGGCGTAGGAATATTGCATCAGCTCTGCCTGTATTGCCGTGTGGTCAGGCTGCTGTGCGGGTGTAGCTGCCAGACAGGCCGCAGCTACAAATGAAAGTAGTATATGGTACATAAAAAACCCTCCTTTTCCTTTAAAAAAAGCCGCCCGAAAAAAGGGCGGCTTTTTTTATCAGCCAAGCTCAATTAAACCGTAATTTCCGTCTTTGCGTTTGTAAACCACGTTCTTGTCCAGCGTTTCTGAATTGCTAAAGATGTAGAAGGTATGTCCCAGCAGGTTCATCTGCAAAATAGCCTCTTCGGGGCTCATGGGTTTATCGTGATATTTTTTTGTTTTGACAATGCGGAATTCGGTTTCCTCTTCTACGGCGATATCGGTATCAGCCGCGTTAAACGCACCGCTTCTGAGGCGTTTTTCCAATCTTGTTTTTTGCTTGCGGATTTGCCGTTCCAGTACGTCTACGGCTTTATCCAAAGAGGCGTACATATCATGGTTGGATACCTCTGCCCGGAAAATCATGCCGCTGTGAAAAATGGTAATTTCAACAATTTGCTGTTCCTTTTGAACAGAGAGGGTTACGTTTGCTTCGGCGTCGTCTGAGAAAAATTTGTCAATGCGCGTGAGCTTTTTTTCAATATAGTCTTTCAACCCCTGCGTGACGTCGATTTTTCTTCCCGTAATCTTTGTTTTCATGCTAACAACCCCTTTTCAAATGTGATGTCGCTTGCATAGGAAAAGATAATATTCCCCTATATTCTAATTTTACCCCAAACTGGCAGTTGTAAACAAAGAATTAAAGGATTTTTGTCCGGTGCCGGGTGACATGGCAGCTAATATTGACGGCCGCCGGCAGGCCGGCAATATGCGTAGGGGCGGTTTCTATATAGACATGCAATGCAGTGGTGCGTCCTCCAAAGCCCTGCGGGCCGATGCCTAACTGATTGATGGAATCAAGAAGCTCCTGCTCCAGCCCGGCATAATAGCGGCTGGGGTTGGGGGTACTCCGGGTGAGCGCTTTTTTGGCAAGCATGGCGCAGCTTTCAAAATTGCCTCCCAGCCCTACGCCTACGACGATGGGTGGGCAGGGATTGCTTCCCGCGCGGTCTACCGTATCAATGACAAACGCCTTGACTGCCTCGATGCCGTCTGACGGCGAAAACATGCGCAAAGCGCTCATATTTTCGCTGCCAAATCCCTTTGGCGCGATGGTGATAGCGAGCTGGTCCCCATCGCAAAAATCATAGTGGATAACTGCCGGGGTGTTGTCGCCGGTATTTTCCCGGAAAATTGGATCGGATACAATGGATTTGCGCAGATAGCCGGCGGTGTAGCCCTCGCGTACCCCGCGGTTGATGGCGGCGGTCAGGTTTTCCCCTTCCACATGCACCTGGCTGCCAATCTCCACAAAAAAGACCGCCATACCGGTGTCCTGGCAGATGGGTACCTGCTTTTGCTGTGCGATCTCTGCGTTTTCCAATAGCTTTTCCAATATTTCTTTCCCGACCGGCGAAGGTTCGGCCTGCTGCGCACTGGAAATGGCGCGGCGCACATCGTCCGGCAGGTTATAATTTGCTTCCATGCACAATTGCCTGACGGCTTGCGTAACGGTTTCTGATGCAATGATCCGCATGGTAGTTATGCCTCCTTTTCTTTTGTAAATACCCAAAACCGGTTTAAGATATAGTTGGTTAGCGTGACAAATGGTGCTGTTAAAATAAAGCTCCACACTTTGCCCAGGCCCAGCAGGTCGCGCCAGAACCAGTACATTACCAGATTAATGCAAAGGGTCAGCAGGTTGACCAGCAGGAACTTGATCATTTCCTTTTTGGGTGCACGGCCCTTCCTTTCAAATGTCCACCGGCGGTTCCAGATAAAACTGTTGACAACCGACAGGGTAAAGCTGGCTGCCTTGGCCAGATATTCTGGAATGGCAAAGGATAATAGGTAAAAAACCACAAAGTCAATGACAGTGTTGCTGACGCCCACAATGCCAAATTTGACCAGCGGCTTGATATGTTCTTTGAGTTTAGCGATGGCTGCTGCGGTCATCCTGGCCATTGGGGAACCCTACCTTTTCTTTGATAATATACAGCGGGCGGTTTTTGGCTTCGTCATAAATGCGGCCGATATATTCGCCGATGATGCCCAGCATAAACAAAATGACGCCGTTGCAAAACAGCGATACCGCCAAAATGGAAGCCCAGCCCTCCACCGTATGCCCGATGAGCTTTTGCACAATGACAACGATGAGATAAATAAAACTCAATGCGGCAATGCCAACGCCCAAGTATTCCGCAAGCTTTAATGGTTTAAAGGAAAAAGAAATAATGCCGTCGGTGGCAAATTTGAGCATTTTTTTAAGCGGGTATTTGGTTTCGCCCGCAAACCGCTCCTCCCGCACATATTCTACTGCCGTCTGCCGGAACCCAACCCAGCTTACCAGCCCGCGTACATAGCGGTTTTTTTCGGTCAGTCCGCGCATGACGTCGCACACCTTGCGGTCCAGCAGGCGGAAATCCCCGGTATCTACCGGGATATCCACATCGGTCATGGAACGAAGCAGCCGGTAAAACAGCTTGGCCGTCAGCTTTTTAAAAGCCGTTTCCCCTTTGCGCTGCAGCCGTTTGCCATAGACGACGTCGTAGCCCTCTTTCCATTTGGCAATCATGTCCAGCATCACCTCGGGCGGGTCCTGCAAATCGGCGTCAATCACAATCACGGCATCGCCTGCAGCATAGTCCATGCCCGCCGAAATGGCAGTCTGATGGCCGAAATTGCGGGAAAAATCCAACAGCCGCGTATGCGGGTCGGTTTGGATGATATCGCGAATCAATACGGCGGTGTGATCGCGGCTGCCATCATTGACAAATAATAATTCATAATCTTCCCCTGTCTGGTCCATCACTGCTTTTAACCGCTTGTGCGACTCACGGACCACCAGTTCTTCGTTGTAGACAGGTATGATAATGGAATACATGCTCAAAATATAAACACCTCCGTACCATATCATACCATGCCTGTCCGGGTTTTGCAAGGATTGGCATTATTTTATAAAATAAATAAAGTACTTGGTAAATAGTGTTTGATTTTTTGGCATACAATGTGTATAATAAAGGCAAGTGTTACGACGGGAGGAATGACCATGCAGTATCGGGAAACGTATCAAAAATGGCTGGACAGCCCGGTGGTGGATGCGGCCACCAAAGAGGAACTGCGCGCCATCGCAAATGATGAAAAGGAAATCAAAGAACGGTTTTACAAGGATTTGGAATTTGGTACCGGCGGTTTGCGCGGTATCATTGCAGCAGGCAGCAACCGCATGAATATTTACACGGTGCGCAAGGCGACGCAAGGTCTTGCTGAAGATATTTTAAACTGCGGCGAACAGGAAAAGGGTGTAGTTATTGCGTACGACAGCCGTCACAAATCGTATGATTTTGCCATCGAAAGCGCAAAGGTCTTGGCGGCAAATGGTATTAAGGCCTATGTATTTGATGAACTGCGCCCCACGCCTGAGCTGTCATTTGCAGTGCGGTATTTAAAGGCGGCGCGCGGTATTGTGATAACCGCCAGCCACAACCCGAAGGAATATAACGGCTACAAGGCCTACGGCGAGGACGGCGGGCAGCTTCCGCCAAAATCGTCTGATTATGTCATTGGTATCATTGAAAGCATTGATATTTTCGACGGCGTCAAGGTGATGGACGAGCAGGCGGCGCGCGGGGCTGGGCTGCTTGTCACCATTGGCAAGGATGTGGACGATGCATTTTTGTCCGCGGTGCGGGGGCAGTCCATCAACGAAGAAAATTTCGCGAAGCTTGGCGATGGTTTCAAGGTTATCTATACGCCTTTCCACGGTACAGGGAATAAACCGGTACGCAGGATTTTGGAAATGACGGGCGTTAAAAATGTCAGTGTGGTGAAAGAGCAGGAACTGCCAGACCCGGATTTCAGCACTGTAAAATCCCCCAATCCAGAGGAAAAGGAGGGTTTTTCCTATGCCATTGAAATGGCAAAGCAAAACGGCGCGGATTTGATTTTTGCAACAGACCCTGACTGCGACCGGATTGGGGTGGTAACACGCAATAAGCAGGGGGAATATGTCACCCTTTCAGGCAACCAGACGGGTGTGCTGCTCACCGAATTTATCCTGCGCAACAAAAAACAGAACGGTACGCTGCCGGATAACGGCGCGGTGATAAAAACCATTGTGACCACCCCAATGGTAGAGCCCATTGCAAAGGCGTATGGCGTCAAGGTTTATGATGTGCTGACCGGGTTTAAATTTATCGGGGAGCTCATCCGTGATTTTGAAGAAAACGGCTATTACAGCCAATATCTGTTTGGGTTTGAAGAAAGCTACGGATACTTGGCCGGTACCTATGCCAGGGACAAGGACGCGGTGGTAGCCAGTATGCTGGTGTGCCAGATGGCGGCCGATTATAAGGTCCGCGGTATGACGCTGTACGAGGGGCTTTTGAGCCTGTATGAAACATATGGCTACTATCAGGAACGGCTGAAAAATATTGTGCTGACAGGGATGGACGGTGTGGAAAAAATCCGCGGCATTATGGAATCTTTCCGTGCAAACCCGCCCAAGGAACTGGACGGCAGCCAGGTGACAGAGGTGTGGGATGTACAGGCGGGCACCGCCGTAAAAGCCGGCGGGACGGTTGCTAAGCTGGATTTGCCAAAATCCAATGTGCTCAAATTCTTTACAGCAGACGGGGCTTGGATTGCCATGCGGCCATCGGGCACCGAACCAAAAATTAAGTTTTATTTTGGCGTCTGTGAGCAGGGTTTAGAAGCGGCAAACGCTAAATTAGACCGGTTAGAGAAAAAAATACAAGAATCCCTGTAAATTTTTCTTGCATTGTGCTGATAGTTGTGGTATAATAAGCGAAGTTTGAGAAGTGCGAAAGTAAGAGAGGTGAAGGACAATGAAGGAAGGAATCCATCCGGAATATAAAACTGCAATTGTAAAGTGTGCGTGTGGTGAAACATTTGAAACACGTTCCACCAAAGAACACATCAACGTTGAAATTTGTTCCAAGTGCCATCCGTTCTATACTGGGAAGCAGAAGCTGGTCGATACGGGCGGACGGGTTGAGAAATTCAGAAAGCGGTACGGCTTGGAAAAATAAATGCAGCTTTTTTAACCCCTTCAACTTCCGTTTGAAGGGGTTTTTATTTTGGTAGGCAAGCGGGTAAATCAGGATAGGACTTTAAGAAGAGGGATAGGCAATGAAACGAGAAGATTTACGCAACGTGGCGATCATTGCGCATGTTGACCACGGGAAGACAACGCTGGTAGACGCAATGTTACAGCAGAGCCATGTGTTCCGCGAAAACCAGCAGGTGGCTGAGCGGGTCATGGATAACAACGATTTGGAGCGGGAACGCGGGATTACGATATTATCTAAAAATACATCGCTTATGTACAATGGTGTGCGTATTAACATTGTAGATACCCCCGGCCACGCCGATTTTGGAGGCGAAGTGGAACGGGTGCTCAAAATGGTGGATGGCGTACTGGTACTGGTGGATGCGTTTGAAGGATGTATGCCGCAGACGCGGTTTGTTTTAAAAAAGGCGCTGGGGCTGGGATTAACCCCGATTATTGTAGTAAATAAACTTGACCGCCCCAATGCACGGCCTTATGAAGTGGCTGAAGAGGTGCTGGAGCTGTTTTTGGAATTGGAGGCCACTGAAGAACAGTTTGATTCGCCGGTGGTATATGCTTCCGGACGGGATGGCTATGCCACGTTGGCGCCTGAAAATCACGGGGACAATTTAAATCCGCTGTTTGATATGATTTTAAACCATGTGCCGGCGCCGGAAGGCGACCCGGACGGCGGGTTGCAGATTTTGATATCCAATATCGATGCGGATGAATATGTGGGGACCATTGGCATTGGCCGGGTGGAGCGCGGTACCGTTGCGCAGGGGCAGACAGTAGCCGTTTGCAAAAAGGATGGGTCTGCACCGCAGGCGCGTATTGGTAAAATGTATACCTACCAGGGGCTTAAGCGGGTTGAAACGCAGAAGGCAACCATCGGCGACATCATCACCCTTTCCGGTATTCCGGATATCAACATCGGCGAGACCATTTGCGATCCGGACATTTTGGAGCCGCTGCCGTTTGTCGAAATTGACGAGCCCACCATTTCCATGAATTTCCTGGTTAATAACAGCCCGTTTGCCGGGCAGGAAGGGCAGTTTGTCACATCCCGCCATCTGCGGGACCGGCTGTTCAAAGAAATGAAAACCAATGTCAGCTTGAAGGTAGAGGAAACCGATTCGGCTGATGCGTTTAAGGTTTCAGGACGCGGCGAGCTGCACTTATCTATTCTGATTGAAACCATGCGCCGGGAAGGGTATGAATTTCAGGTATCCAAGCCGGAGGTCATCAACAAAGTGATTGACGGCGTACTTTGCGAGCCAATGGAAACGCTGGTGATTGACGTACCGGAGGAATATGTTGGTACCGTAATTGAAAAGCTGGGCGCGCGCAAAGCGCAGATGGTCAATATGAACGCCAATGGCGCTACAGGGTATACGCGCATAGAATTTACCATCCCGTCGCGGTCGCTCATTGGGTACCGCAGTGAAATGCTGACCGATACCCGCGGCAATGGCGTCATGAATTCCATGTTATGCGGATATGAACCTTATAAAGGGGAGATTGCCAGCCGGCAGCGCGGGTCGCTCATTGTATTTGAGGACGGCGAAACCATCACCTATGGTTTATACAACGCACAGGAGCGCGGGACGCTGTTTGTCGGGCCTGGCCTTAAGGTGTATGCGGGTATGATTGTCGGCGAAAATGCCAAATCGGGCGATATTGAGGTCAATGTGTGCAAGAAAAAACATGTGACCAACACCCGCGCGGCTGGTTCCGATGATGCGCTGCGGCTGGTGCCGCCGGTGCATATGTCGCTGGAAAACTGCATTGAATTTCTGGCGGATGATGAATTGCTGGAGGTTACGCCACAGAGCCTGCGGCTGCGGAAAAAGATTTTGGACAAGGCCCAGCGGGCCAAGGCAAGAAATCAAAAATAAGGCGGTGTCGGTATGGTACACTTTGGGAATCATTGGGATACAGTGCTGGCAGGGGAATTTGAAAAGGATTATTATTTGAAGCTGCGGGAATTTTTAAAGCAGGAGTATGCAACCCGTACCATCTATCCAGATATGCACGATATTTTCAATGCCTTAAAAACCACCGATTATCCAGATGTCAAGGTGGTTATATTGGGGCAGGACCCGTATCATGAACCGGGACAGGCGCACGGCATGGCTTTTTCGGTCAAGCCAGGGGTGCCCATCCCGCCGTCGCTGCTCAACATGTACAAGGAACTTGAGCAGTCGCTGGGGTGTTATATCCCTAACAACGGTTATTTGGTTAAATGGGCGCAGCAGGGGGTGCTGCTGCTCAACGCTACGTTGACGGTCCGCCGCGGCGCGGCAAATTCCCATGCGGGGAAAGGGTGGCAGATTTTTACTGACGATGTGATTGAAAAACTGAATGAGCGGCAGGACCCGATAATTTTTTTGCTGTGGGGCAACAATGCCAAGCAAAAGGGTGCGCTCATTGACCGGGGGCGGCATCATGTGCTGACGACGGTCCATCCCAGTCCATTGTCGGCCAGCCGCGGTTTTTTTGGCTGCAACCATTTTAAAATTGCCAACGGCCTGCTTGAACAGATGGGGAAAACCCCGATTGACTGGCAGATTGAAAATATATGAATACGGCCAAAAGTTATTGCATTTTTATGCAAAGTGTGGTATGATGGTCGGGTATGGAAGGGGGCGGGAATGTGCCGTTTCTGAATTTTTTTGCGGAATTGCCGCATGATTTTTATTTGAATTTTATAAAAGACGAGCGTTATATGCTTATGCTCCAGGGATTGGGTAATACGCTGCTCATTTCATTTTTTGCCATTGTATTGGGCATCCTGTTTGGTACCATTACCTTTTTTCTGCGCCGTTCGCGGTTTAGCGTCCTCCGTGGCATAGGATATGTCTATGTAGATGTCATTCGTGCTACGCCAATGGTAACCCAGTTGCTGATCATTTATTTCGTCATATTTGGAGCGGTGGATATCAGCCCGATTTTGGTGGCAATTTTGGCTTTTGGGTTTAACAGCGGGGCTTATGTATCGGAAATCCTGCGTGCGGGGTTCCAGTCTATCGACCGCGGGCAAATGGAAGCCGGCCGGTCGTTGGGCCTTAGTTCCCGGCAAACGATGATACATATTATTGCGCCGCAGGCCATTAAAAACACATTGCCAACCTTGTGTAACGAATTTATTGTATTAATCAAAGAAACCGCTGTGGCAGGGTACATATCCATTCAAGATTTGACCCGTGCTGCCGATATGATACGCAGTTTGACATACGATGCGTTTTTGCCGTTGATCGTTGCTGCATTGATTTATTATAGTATCATTAAAATTCTTACTTTGGCCATCGCGCGGTTGGAACGGCATCTGCGTGCATCAGACCACAGATAGGAGGGCGTCATGATAACCATCCGTAATCTTTATAAAAATTTTGGCGACCTCGAGGTTTTGTGCGGTATCAATGAGCATATTGCAAAAGGGGAAAAGGTCGTTGTAATTGGCCCATCCGGCTCCGGAAAAAGTACCTTTTTGCGTTGCCTCAACCTGCTAGAAGTTCCCACCAAAGGGGAAATATTGGTGGAAGGGCAGTCCATTACCGACCCGAAGGCAAACATCAATGCCATCCGGGAAAAAATGGGGATGGTATTCCAGCAGTTTAACCTGTTTCCGCATTTAAGTGTATTGGATAATATTATTTTAGCGCCTATGAAGGTGAAAAAAATGAACCGGGAACAGGCGGTTGCGGTAGCTTCAGATTTGCTGAAAAAAGTTGGGTTATATGATAAAATTGATTCTTACCCCAATAAGCTGTCTGGCGGCCAAAAACAGCGCATTGCCATTGCGCGGTCGCTTGCCATGTCGCCGGATATTATGTTGTTTGACGAGCCCACCAGCGCGCTTGATCCGGAAATGGTCGGCGAGGTACTGGCGGTGATGAAGGAATTGGCCGACTCTGGGATGACCATGGTGGTGGTGACGCATGAAATGGCATTTGCGCGCGAGGTAGGGTCCCGGCTGTTGTTTATGGATAATGGGGTCATTGCAGAACAGGGTACGCCGGAAGAGGTTTTTCAAAATCCTAAAAATGAGCGCACCAAAGAATTTTTGCGGCGTGTTGCGGTACACTAATAACGGGCGTGAGCCCGTTATGTATATTTTTACTATTTAAGGGGGATAACCATGAGAAAGTTTTGGAAAGCAGTTTCAATGGCTGCGGCGGTTGGTCTGGTCACAGTGGCGCTGGCAGCTTGCGGCAGTACAGAGCAGGGGCAGGAAAATGGCGGTACAACTGCCAATGGGGTAGACCGTGAAAGCAAGTTGATTATGGCGACCAATGCATCCTTCCCGCCGTTTGAGTATGTCACCAGCAACGGTTTGGTGGGACAGTATGATGGGATTGACGTTGCCATTGCCCTGGAAATTGCAGCGGATGCAAATAAGAGCTTGGAAGTATCTGATATGGACTTTAATTCCATTATTTCTGCGGTCAGTTCTGGCAAGGCGGATATGGGGATTGCTGGTATGACAGTAAAACCTGACCGTTTGGAGAACGTGGATTTCAGCGATACCTATTGGGTGGCTATGCAGACGATTTTGGTGCAGGGGGATAATACGGACATCACCAGCGTTGATACGTTAACCGGAAAGACAGTTGGCGTTGTTACAGGCTATACCGGTGATACCGCTTTGACCGAAGCGGATATCCCAGATATTGATATCCGCCGCTATAATAAAGGGGTGGATGCGGTGTCTGATTTGAAAAACAAGAAAATTGATGCAGTTATCATTGATTCCCCGACAGCCGAGAGCTTTATACAGAAAAATCCGGAGCTCAAAGGCATCGAGGATGAGGCGTTCTTTGAAAAAGAAGAATACGCCATTTGCGTAAAGAAAGGCAATACGGAGCTTTTAGAGCAGATTAATAAAACAATTGCCCGTTTAAAAGATTCCGGCCGGATTGAGGAAATTGCAGCCGCAGTAGACGAGCGGATTTCCCAGTAACGTAAAAAAAGCGCCCCTGCATATAGAATTTGCAGGGGCGCTTTTTATATAAAAATCTATTTATTCAAGGATGGTGTTATCTGCCAGGATTTCTGGTTTGTGTTTTAAGCTGTCCGCTTGTGTAATTTCCCGGATGACGCGGCAGGGTACGCCTGCGGCAAAGGAATTTGCCGGGATATCGCGTGTGACGACGCTTCCAGCGCCGATAACACAGTTGTCGCCGATGGTAACGCCTGGGCAAACCGTTACGTTTGCCCCAAACCAGATATTATGGCCGATGGTAACAGGTTTGGCATAGCAGAGCCGCCGTTTTTCGCCGGAGGCAGTTAGTATTTGGTTGCGTTCGTTGGGAAGCATCGGATGGATGGGCGTCACAATGGTGGTATTGGGGCCAAAATTGCAATCGTCCCCAATGGTTACGGCTGCATCGTCTTGGATGGTTAAATGGAAATTGGCAAACAGCCGGTTACCGATTTTAGTATGTTTGCCGTAATGAAAAAATATTGGCCCTTGGAAAAAGCAATTGTCTCCCAATTCTCCTACAATTTCCCTTATGATGCGTTCCCGCTTTTCTGTTTCATCTTCATGTGTGGCATTGTAATCAATATTTAAGTTGTGCGTCCTTAATTTGATTGCTTTGAGTTCCGGGTCACCGGGGAAAAACAAGATTCCCGCTTTGATTTTTTCTTCTTCCCGCATGATATCCTCTCCTTATTTCTAATCTACTACCACTTCAATCTGATATTCTCTGTCAATACCATAAATGGCGGTACCGTTTTCTAGCAGGGCGGCAATTTCGCGGATGTGCTCCAGGCGGATTTCCTCACCGGGCACTAGGATGGGGGTGCCTGGCGGGTATTTGCATATCAGGTTTTTTGCTATCCGGCCGGGGGCCTGTTCTAAATGGATATATTCCCCTGCCTGATAAAATGCCTCCCGCGGCGTCATGCGGATAACTGCGGCCGGCAATTGTAATATGGGTTCATGCTGGAGCGTTGCCGGCTGGATTTTTTTGATGATGGTTAACATAGCCTTTGTCAGTTTTTTGACATCTGACGGATCGTTATAAGGGGTGGCGATACAAACAATATTGTGTTCATCGGCCATTTCTGGATCAATTTTGTATTTGCTCCGCAGCAGCGCGGCCATTTCATACCCGGAAAGGCCCGATTTTGCAACGTTGATGACAATACGGGTTGGGTCTAATGCGTGTATCTGGCAAGTATTTTGCAGCTCTGGCCCCACCCAGTAGGCTTTGGCCGTATGGTTGACCAATGCCCGGCCTTCTTGGATTTGCGCCAGCAATGGTTTGTATCTTTTTTCCAAACCAGCAGCAGTAAACACAGCAAATTCCAGTGACGCCAGGATGGCATAGGATGGGCTGCTGGTCTGAAACATGGCCAGCAGCTTCCGTACGTTTTCTGGCAAAATTGTATCGCTGCATATATGCAGTAAAGCGCCGCCGGACAGTGCCCCCAGCGTTTTATGGACGCTTTGTACCACCATATCGGCGCCGCAGGAAAGGGCGCTTTCCGGCAGCAGTGGACTAAACGGCAGATGGGCGCCGTGGGCTTCGTCCACCAGCAACGGGATTCCATGGCGGTGGGAGACGGCGGCAAGTGCGGCAATATTGGATAGCCCGCCGTAGTAATTGGGAGAGGTAACCAGCACCGCTTTGGCATCGCCGTGCATTTGCAAGCTTGTTTCCAGCTCGTCTGGGTCAATACCGCCGGGGAACCCAAATTGATGGTTATATTTGGGATATACGTACGCGGGCCGTGCGCCGATCATCATAAGCGCGTGAATAACCGATTTATGGCAGTTGCGGTCAATCATGACAGTTTCCCCTTCCTGCACGGTTGCCGCCAGCATGGCAAAAATACCGCAAGTAGCGCCGCCCAGCAGGTAAAAGGAGTGACGGGTGTTGTATATGCGTTTGAGCTGTTCTTCGCTGTCCTTTATGTAAGAAGTAGGTGCGTATAGGTCGTCGGTATCGGGCAGCTCGGTCACATCCAGTGCATACAAATCTGCCGGCTTCCAGTCACCGTTCCCTTTATGGCCAGGCATATGGAAAGAAATCCGGTTTTTTGACAGGTATTGTTTGATACCTCGATAAATAGGCGCGTCCATTTGGATTCCTCCTTTACGATTGATAAACACGCGGGATATCCCGGCTGACCAAAATGGGATTGGCAGGCAGTATCACGTCTGCCCCGGGCCGGACTTCCATTCCGGTTACGTCCAGTACAATATTATACATACTGACCCTGCCGATGATACGGGCAGGCTTTCCATTGATCCAAACTTGTAATATTTTCCCTATGTTTCGCAGGTCGTGGTATAGATAGCGTAAAATATCCATTGGACGGAAGGTGTCGTTGCTCTTTTCTACACCAAACCCATCTTTATATCCCACTGGTACTATGGCGATTTGGGTTTCCCGTTTGGTTTTATAGGTATTGGCATAGCCGACAGTGTAGCCTTTTGGAAGCGTTTTCACTTCAATAACCTGGGAATGCAGCGCGCCAATCCGCTTAAGCCCATAGGTGTTGGGCAGGGGCAGCCGCCCTAAGAAGGCTGATCCAATGCGTACGGCATCCAAATGCATATCCGGGTACTGCAGAAAGGCACAGGAATTGCATATATGGCGCATCAGCCCAGTAATACCGTTTCGCTCTAATACAGCAATACAATGCAGGAATTTGTCATAGGGTACCTGTACATCCTTGCGGTTGTTGGAAAAGGAAAAGGAAAAATGGGAAAAAACGCCTTCCATTCGCACTTGGCCTGCCTGCTTGATTGCTGCCGCAGCATTTTGAATATCCTCGCAGATAAAACCAAACCGGCCAAAACCGGTATCCAGTTTAAGGTGTGCGCGCGCCTGGCACCCCTTTTCTTCTGCCAGGCGGTTAAGGGTGGCGAGCCCATGCAAAGAGCCGACTGCGGCTATGATGCCATGTTCGATACACAAGCGCAGTTCTTCTTCCAGGGTAGTGGCGGTCAGCAGTAAGATATCATTGTCAAAGCCCGCTTCCCGCAGGGCAATGGCTTCTTCTAGTTCGGATACTGCAAAAAATACAACGCCGTTTTCCTGCAGCAGACTGGCAAATTCCAAAAGGCCCAGGCCGTAGCCCTGCCCTTTGAGCACACCGATGACCTGGGCAGTTCCAGCGCGCCGGCAAATAGCCTGGATGTTGTGTATCAAGTCGGAACGGTTCACAATATACTGTTTCATCCGGCAATCCCCCTTTATTTTTGGCCGCGCAGCAGATAAAGTTTCTTCCGTAGTTCCCGGTACCATTTTTCACCATGCTCTACCAGAAAATACATCAAAGGGGAAAATACATAGTCCATTTCTCCAATAAATTCTGTGAATTTCCCATTGAACCCTTTTTTGAAGCGGTAGAGCCCATACAGTGGGTTGCTTTCATCCAAATCGCCCGATACCCCGCGGAAATCATAAATATCACAGTGGTTTTCCACTGCCCATTGAATCATTTCCCACTGGAGGAGATAGTTTGGCATGACATTGCGCGCTTCGTTGGCGCTGGCGCCGTATAAGTACCATACTTTATTGCCGTATAAAATGGCTAACGTACCAGCAACCGGCTTGCCTTCATATTCTGCCATATATAGCCGCACATGGTCTGGGCCGAGTGCGTCATACAGCTTTTGGAAGTATTCCAGTGACCGGACGACGAATTCATCCCGTGTGCCAGTGACTACCATAATGTCGTGAAATGTTTTCAAATCTTCCCGTGTGCCAATGCGGGAAGTGACACCTTTGCGGATGGCCAGCCGGATATTATAGCGCGTTTTGCTGTGGAACCCGGCCATGATTTCATCGGGGGTTTTGCCTTTGATGTCCAGGCGGAAGACAAAACGTGGCTGGATACCCTCAAAATTTTTGGATTGGTTTTTCATGCGGAATCCTAAATCCTTGGCCATTTCGGCAAATGCTTGGTTGTCCGCTTCAATATCCGGATCGAGCTTTAATACGTAGCTTTTGTGTTTTTTGGCAAGCTGTTTGGCACCGGCAATTAATTCCGCAAACGTTTCTTTGTCATCTATGTCGCACACAGGCCCGCGCGGGGCATACATCA
>CALGRC010000007.1 GCA_937959315.1 uncultured Clostridia bacterium
TGCCGCCTCGTCAACAGACCGGGGGATACTTTCCATATAACCACGTATCAAGAAGGTATTGAACACATTGACGCCGAAAACCTGGATGATGATAACCCCCCATAGCGTTGTATTGATGTGCAGCGCTTTGGCAATGTCCAAAATGGGATACAAGCCGATGGTTCCCATGGAAATAAACATGGTGGACGTAAACAGCGAAAACAGCAGCTTTTTCCCGGGGAACTTCCCACGGGCAAACACATATCCCATCATAGTGGACGTGATGATGGTGCCAATGACGACAACCACCGTCATATAGATGCTGTTCCAGGTATATCTGGAAAAATTCCCGGCCTTCCACGCCTGTATGTAGTTATCAAAGGTAGGTTCTTTCGGAAAGATACTGGCTGCCGTCAAGATTTCCGAATTGGTTTTAAACGATGCTATAAAGGCATAGGCAATGGGAAATATCATCAAAAACATGATGGCAATCAAAAAGAGATACAACACAGCCTTCCCGATAATTTTCAGTATTTTTTTTGATGTTGACATATCTGCATGCTCCCCCCTTTGCCTCAGTCTTCATTTTTTTTCTTGCTGTAAAACAGATATCCCAGCGAAATGGCTGCAATAATCAACGCCGACACAAACCCAAGCGCGGACGCATATCCATATTTTGCAGTGGAAACATCGCCCTGTACAAAGAAATACTTATACACATAGGTCATCATAACGTCCGTTTGCCCGGCCGGCCCGCCGTTGGTCAGCACCAGCACCAGGTCGCTGATTTTCATGGTTCCGATAATGGCAAACAAGATGATGGTTTGCGTAATGGGTTTGAGCGTTGGCAGCGTAATGTGGTAAAACTGCTGAAATTTGTTGCAGCCGTCCAGTTCACTGCACTCATACAGCTCCTGCGGCACACTTTGCAGGCCCGCCAAAAAGTAAATCATATTGATGCCCACGCCCATCCACAGCGACACAATCATAATGACCGCTGTTGCAGTCCAACGCGAACCAAACCAGTTGATGGGCGCCTGTATCATATGCAGGGCTTGCAGCGCATTGTTGACAACGCCGTTGTAAGAGGCAAACAGGAAGTAGAAAATCAGGGCCATCACCGACGCGCTCATAACGCTGGGCATGAAATAGCTTACCCTAAAAATGCTCCGGCCCTTCAAATTGCTGTTTAGCACCACGGCAAAAAAGAAAGCCAGCGGGATTTCAACCAGCAGTTTGCCAAACCCGATGATGAGCGTTTCAATGACGCTGTTCCAATACATGGCGTCTTTGGTGAATATGGTAATAAAGTTGTCCAGCCCAACAAAATTGCTTACAATGCCGTCATAATCGTAAAATGCCATAATCAGCACCCAAATGATGGGATAGAGCGAAAACAGGAAAAACCCAATGGTCGGCAGACCAATCATCGCATAGCACTGGAGCCATTCCGACCCATGGCGCTGCACCTTCCTTTTCAGTTTTTCCTTTACTCCCAGCGCCGGCGCATTGCCTTGCTGCACATTCAATCTTAACACATCCTTCCAGACAACAAAAGAGGCAAGATGGACAGGTAGCTTTCCCGCATGCATTTGCCTCTTTTGGTCTCATTTACAATTTATCATGTCCGTTCATAGAAGAGAAGCAAACTTCCAAAGGTGCATTATCCGGCAGGAACCTCTGCCGCGCCATACGGCGTGACGTTTATCACCGGCTGCATGGCAGACAGGCCGTTCCACAAAAACGCACACAGACTGCCGCCTGTCAAATCGTCCGGCAGTGTCAGGCCGGCTGAAGCCAACCCAATCGTTTCATCCTCGCCGTCCAACGCCAGGGAGGAAATACCGACACGCGCCAGCTTGCCTTCCGCATCATACCAGCCCAAAATCAAATTCCGCGTCATGGGCTTGCCGGTATCGTTGACCAGATAGATATTGGCTTCCACATCGCTGCCCGGCGTCAAAGCGGCATTATCCCGCAGCATAGCGCCGTCCTGGCTGAAGGTTACCACATTGTCGGGCACGGTATCAACAACTGCCCACCCCTCATCTTCCCCAAGCTGCTCTGTCTGATACAGGTTGAAAATCCGCCAGTCATCCATATAACCGCTGGCATCGTAAAAATCTACATAAAATTGCCCGCTTTCATATACGCCCTTTGCAAGTGCTTCATCTGTGGCTTGCGGATATTCATACCCGCAGCTTTCATGGTCATAGCCCTGCAAAACCAACTCGCCGTCTATATAGGCATTGATGTATACGCCGGTATCGGCATTTCCATAGCACATGATTTTAAAATCATGTTCCACATCTCGTGACAGCTTTTCATCAAATTGACACACGGCAGGGGTTGTCGTACCTGGCTGGTACAGCGTGATTGTTTTAGGGACCCATTCGTTTTGCGCATTTTTATATGCTTTGCAGATTCTGCCATAAATACTGCCGTACTCCTCACTGGATACTTCGCTGTATACAAAGCTATAATAATAATTATCGGCGTCATCCCATTTCGATCTGACTTTATATTTGATTTCAGGCCACTGCTGGCCGTCGGCAGAATCAACAAACTGGATTTTGCTTTCCAAAGCAAAATTCCTCCAAGAGGCATGCCAGCTTCCAACTTTGGCCGTCTCCCATTTATTCGGCGTAGTTGTAAATTTCAACCTGCCGTCTTCCCAGCTTATATTTCCTTCTTTTTTATCAAACCAGCTCATATCCTCATCGCTGTCAAAGCCTAGCCAAAGGTCTTCCGCCGCAAACGCCGGCATGGCCATGCCCGAAACCAATACGGCGGCCGCCAGCACCGCGCCAAACAGCTTCTTCATCTTCATAAGGACCACTCCTTCTTTAAAAAATGGTAACTTAATCCAAGCTGATGTCATAATCCGGGTCGTAATAATCCTCCAGCGTATATTTGCCCTCTTCAATTTCCCGGTTAAACTGCGCATTGACACGGTTATCCAAATCCGCCAGCCCTTCCGCCGGGGTGATTTCACCCATCCAAATCTTCATGTACACCTGCTCTGCCGTCAAGCCTTCGTCCTGTGCCGGCCACGGGCGGTCCTTCAAAATATAGGTCTTGGACAGGTCGGAAAATTCTTTCCAGCCCTTGATATCCTTGACATTTGTCGCCTTTGCCTGTACCTCTTCCAGGTAGGGGATATCCTTGCCGTTTTCAAACAGCGCTACCCGCACATCGTCGCTGTAGTACCATTTGTACACTTCCATAACCTTCTCCAAAGCGTCCTGCGCCTTGCTGGTTACCAAAAGGCCATTGCTGATATATGCTTCCTCTTTATAACGGTTGTCCAAATCCAACACCGGGATATCACATACCGCCCAGTCGCATTTGGCTTTAAACTGGTCGTTGAACACCGCCACGTCAAACGACTGGGAAATCTTCATACCAACCTTTCCTTCAGCAAACAATGCGCGCGCGCTGTCGTTGTCCATCCCTTCCGGCCCCGGCACATAGCTGCCGTCTTCTTTTACTTTGAGCAGATACTCGGTAAACGCCGGCTCAAACGCTGCATAGTCAAACTTGCCTTCTTTGAAATTCCACTCGTTGGTACCCACCGACGCCTTAAACGGCGTGATGACCTCGGACGTAAAGAAGCCGTCCATCTTCATAGGGAATACCAGCCCATATTCTACACCGTTGCCCTGTTCGGTGATAACCCGCGCAAATTCCACCACATCGTCCCAGGTCAGCGGCACCAGCGCTTCGCCTGTCTCGTCTACCAGCCCTGCCTTTTTAAACAAATCCTTGTTATATACCATTTTCATAGTTACCACATTGGTGGGGATCTGCGAAACCTTGCCGTCATTGGCCCGGATGGTCGCCGCGCGCAGCTCATATATTTTGGATTTGTCAATCAGCTCCTGGCCGCCCGGCAAATCGGACAACTGCAAAATCCAGCCCTTGGAAGAAAACATTTGCGTATTCCCGGCCGTTGAATGGATATCCGGCGCCTGGCCAGAGGCATGCGCCATTTCAATCATATTGGCAAAATCATCAGAAAACACCTGGTAGTCGATTTTGATACCCTTTTCCTTGCCGGTGGTCTCATTAAATTCCTGCGCCAGTTGGTTCATCAAATCCTGCGAATGCCGGTCTTGCGTCCACACGCTGACGGTACGCACACCCGCTTCATCCGTTGTTCCGGCCTGCTCCGCATCGTTGCCGCAGCCAGCCAGCGCCGTGCAGCCAACAGCCAGGGCCCCGGCCAACGCTATGTATCTGATTTTTTTCGCCCACCCATACTTCATGTTTTTCATCCTCTCCTCTTTTCAATTTTTTAGGAGAATCCCGCCATCTCCCACTCATTGCTTTCAGTATAGCAAAATTCCGGCGTTTAAAAAATAAAATAAATTCAGCTGTATTGCCAATTATACGGTTTTTTCTCCTACTGCCGTTCCCGCTTTAAAATTTGAAAACCATACCCATCCAATTCCACCCGGCCGGAAACCGGCGCTTGCGAACCCACGTCCTGATACACGCCGTTTTTGATAATAACATCTCTTCTTTGGCTGTCAAAATTCATCAGGAACACATATTCCTCTGTACCGTTTACCCGTTTTTGCGCCGATACGCCTTCCGGCAAATCTGCGTCAACTGCGGGCGCCAGCCCCAACTTCCCCGCAAGGCCGCGGTAAAAGTCGTCGCAAAAATCCTCGTCATTGCGGAACGCCAGGTAATACGCCTGGCCTGCGCCAAACGAATTGACGGTAACCGCCGGCATGCCGGCATAAAAATCGCCGTCGTACGTGGCCA
The DNA here is from genome assembly GCA_937959315.1 of uncultured Clostridia bacterium. GTDB lineage: Bacteria > Bacillota > Clostridia > UMGS1810 > UMGS1810 > CALGRC01. The sequence continues at coordinate 4,753 of CALGRC010000007.1, forward strand.
GCACCTGTGCGGTTTCCGCATGGATCAGCTCGCAGTAGCAGCCGGTTTGATACTGCTTTTTCAAATAC
>CALGRC010000008.1 GCA_937959315.1 uncultured Clostridia bacterium
TATGACATTGACGGCGCGGTGATTAAGGTCAACCGTCTCGAGCAGCGGGAAGCGCTGGGCAGTACGGCGAAAACGCCCCGTTGGGCGGTTGCGTTTAAGTATCCGGCAGAAAAAAAGGAAACGGTGGTGCGGGATATCATTGTCAATGTTGGGCGTACAGGGGTTTTGACGCCTGCGGCAGTTTTGGACCCGGTTGTGGTGGCGGGTTCTACCGTGAGCCGTGCAACGCTGCACAATATTGATTTTATCCGGGAAAAAGGTTTGAAAATTGGCGATGCCGTACTGATACAAAAGGCGGGGGACGTGATTCCCGAGGTGGTAAGGGTACTGACCGAAAAACGCAATGGCAGCGAGCGGGAATTTGAAATGCCGAAAGTCTGCCCGGTGTGCGGAGCGCCTGTTCACCGGGAAGAGGGTGAAGCGGCATGGCGGTGCACTGATGTAGATTGCCCTGCACAGCTTGCGCGCAACATCATCCATTTTGTATCGCGTGATGCCATGGATATTGAAGGCTTGGGCCCGCAAATTATAGAAAAGCTGCTGGAAAATAAGCTTATCCAGAGCAGTGCAGATTTGTATTTTTTGCAAAAAGAGCAGCTCTCTGCGTTGGATAAAATGGGGGAAAAAAGCGCGGAGAATTTGCTTGCCGCCATTGAGGCCTCCAAGCACAATGACTTGTCCAGATTGCTGTTTGCCATGGGGATCCGGCATATTGGCGGCGGTGCGTCGCGCTTGATTGCCCGCAGGGTGCGCAATATAGAGACACTATTTACCATCACGGCCGAAGAGCTTGCAGAAATTGACGATGTCGGCGGTATTATGGCGCAGAGCGTGGTGGATTTTTTCGCCGACCCGCATACGCGCATATTTGTGAATAAGCTCAAAGCGGCCGGTGTGAATATGGATTGCCAGGAAGAAGAAGTAGCCGGCGGTGTATTGGAAGGAAAAACGCTGGTGGTGACCGGCACCCTTGAGACCATGGGCCGCAAGGAGGTACAGGAGCTGATTGAACAGCACGGCGGCAAGGCGGCAGGCAGTGTGTCGAAAAAAACTGATTTTGTCGTTGCGGGGGACGCGGCGGGCAGTAAGCTGAAAAAGGCTCAGGAACTGGGGATACCGGTGCTGACAGAAGCGGAATTTTTGGATATGCTAAAGTAACATTTGCCATTTTAGTAAATTTGGTGTATAATCCCATTAGAATGTGACATAACGAGGTGATGCAAGTGAGTATATCAAAAGAAGAAATCCTGCATGTTGCACAGCTGGCGCGTTTGCAGTTGACCGATGCAGAAATGGAAGGCCTGAATATGGAAAAGGTTATTACCTTCGCCGACCTGCTTTCGGAATTGGACATGGCTGGGACAGAGCCAACCAACCATGTGTCTGATGTGTACAATGTACTGCGTGAGGATACGGTAAAGCCGTCGTTTGACCGCGATGATATTTTGAAAAATGCACCGTCCAAGGCCCGGGGCTGTTTCCTGGTGCCCAAGGTGGTAGAATAGGAGTGGACCAATGGAATTGCATACCATGACGCTTCACGCATTGTCCGGTTTGCTTAAGCGGCGGGAAATCAGCAGTGTGGAGCTGACAAAGGCGGTACTGGACCGCATAGAAAAAACGGAAGACTGGGTGGGCGGATATATTACCGTTGACCAAGAAGGTGCTCTGGAAGGCGCTCGGGCGGCGGACAAGCTGCTCTCAAGCGGTGCTGGAACAAGCTTAACTGGCATTCCGGCGGCGGTGAAGGATAATATTTGCACCAATGGCTTGAAAACCACTTGTGCTTCTAAAATGTTGGAAACGTTTGTCCCGCCGTACGATGCGTTTGTAATCAAACGGTTAAAAGAGGCTGGCACAGTGATTTTGGGCAAGGCCAATATGGATGAATTTGCCATGGGCTCGTCAACCGAGACCTCTTATTTTCACAAGACCAAAAATCCGTATGCATTCGACTGCGTGCCGGGCGGCTCGTCTGGCGGGAGCGCGGCAGTGGTTGCGGCGGATGAAGCGGTGTTTTCGTTAGGGTCAGATACTGGCGGTTCTATCCGTCAGCCAGCTTCTTTTTGCTCGGTGGTAGGATTAAAGCCGACCTATGGTTTGGTGTCCCGCTACGGATTGGTAGCGTTTGCGTCTTCTCTGGACCAGATAGGACCGCTGACCAAGGATGTGACCGACTGTGCGCTGGTGCTCAATGCCATTGCGGGGCATGACGAGATGGATTCCACCTCGCTGAACATTGATTTGCCAGATTATACCAAGGCGCTGACTGGCAGCGTCAAGGGCATGAAAATTGGTATTCCAAAGGAATATTTGGGTGAGGGGACTCATCCGGATGTCAAAGCGGCTATTTTGGCCGCGGTCAGACAGTATGAGGCCATGGGGGCAATGGTAGAGGAATTTTCGCTGCCCATGACCGATTATGCACTGCCGGCTTATTATATCATTTCCTCTGCGGAAGCCAGTTCGAACCTGGCGCGTTTTGACGGTATCAAATACGGTTACCGCACAGCAGAATTTGAAAATTTAAATGAGCTGTATTGCAAAACGCGGGCAGAAGGGTTTGGCAGCGAGGTGAAGCGGCGCATTATGCTGGGTACCTATGCGCTGTCGTCCGGCTATTACGATGCGTATTACAAAAAGGCCCAGCAGGCGCGCACGCTCATTCGCCGGGAATTTGACAAGGCATTTGCAAAGTATGATGTGCTGCTGTCGCCGGCTGCACCCGACCCAGCCTTTAAGATCGGCGAGCGTATCAGCGACCCGATTAAGATGTACTTAGGGGATATCTGCACAGTATCGGTCAACATCGCCGGTCTTCCCGCTATGGTGATTCCGGGCGGATTTGATGCTTCCGGCAGGCCTATTGGCATTCAGCTGATTGGCAAGCATTTTTCAGAGAGTACGTTGCTAAATGCCGGGTATGCGTTTGAGCAGGCGACAGAACACCATACCAAAAAACCACAGATGGGAGGCGGCGCGGTATGACGTATGAATCGGTGATTGGTCTGGAAGTACACGCGGAGCTTTCCACCGCGACAAAAATCTATTGCTCCTGTAAAAACGAGTTTGGACTGGATGTGAATACCTCTTGCTGCCCGGTCTGCACGGGGATGCCGGGAACGCTTCCGGTGCTCAACAAAAAAGTGGTGGATTATGCAATTAAGGCGGGACTTGCGATGCATTGCGATATTACCCGCCGCGGCAAGCAGGACCGGAAAAATTATTTTTATCCCGACTTGCCCAAGGCGTATCAGATTTCGCAGTTTGACCTGCCGCTTTGTACAAATGGGTATGTGGAAATTGATGTAAACGGCGAAAAAAAGAAAATCGGCATTACCCGTATCCATATCGAGGAGGACGCGGGCAAGCTGACCCACTCGATTATGGGCGATGAGTCCTATGTGGATTTTAACCGCTGCGGCGTGCCGCTCATCGAGATTGTTTCAGAGCCCGATTTGCGAAGCGCGGAGGAAGCGCGGGTTTATTTGGAAACGCTCAAGTCCATTTTGCAGTATATTGAAGTGTCCGACTGCAAGATGGAGGAAGGCTCTCTGCGGTGTGATATCAACGTATCGCTCCGTCCTGTTGGGCAAGCGGAGTTTGGCACCCGTACCGAAATGAAAAACGTATCCACCTTCAGCGGCGGCCAGCGGGCGATAGAGTATGAAATTGCCCGTCAGGCAAAAATTTTGGATGCCGGCGGCGTGATAGAGCAGGAAACCCGCCGCTGGGACGATATGAAAAATGAAAATGTCCTGCTGCGCAGCAAGGAAGAAGCACATGATTACCGTTATTTTCCGGAACCGGATTTGATGCCCATTGTGGTGGATGATGCGTGGGTGGAACGGATCCGTGCCGAGCTGCCAGAGCTTCCTGACGTAAAAAAAGCGCGGTATCTGGGCGATTATGGTATTACCGATTACGAGGCTTCCATTATTGTAGCAAACAAGGATATGGCGCGCTTTTTTGAAGCCTGTGTAGAGGGCGGCGGCGACGCCAAGCAGGTTTCTAACTGGGTGCTGGGCGATATTTCAAAAATCCTCAAGGAAAAGGAACAGGGGTTTGCCCAAATCCCGTTTGCACCAGACGATTTGAATGCCCTGATTGCGATGGTGGCCGATAAAACCATTTCTACCACGGCGGCGAAAAAGGTGCTGGATGGGATGTTTGAAAGCGCAAAAACACCAAAGGTGCTGGTGGAGGAACTGGGGCTGGCACAAATTAGCGATACCGGCGCACTGGAAGCGCTGGTGCAGGAAATTATCAGCCAGAATCCACAGTCGCTGGAGGACTATAAAAACGGCAAGACCCGTGCGCTGGGCTTTTTGGTAGGGCAGGCGATGAAGGCATCCAAGGGCAAGGGGAATCCCCAGATATTAAACCAGTTGATCTTAGAAAAGCTGGAAGCGTATAAAAATGCATAAAAAGAGCGGAAGCATTGTGCTTCCGCTCTTTTGCTATGAAATGGCCGGTATGCCAATCATCCCGTTATGGGGGGAGATTTCCAGCACTACATTTTTGTATTGGTGGTTTAAATCGGAATCGCATTTTATTTGCACAGGGATATAATTCGGCGTGTGGCCTTCCCAAACGCCAGGAGATACCTCCCGTTCTACAAATACCTCTGCTTGTTTTCCGGCGCAGCTTTCCAGATATTTTGCCCGGCACTGTTTGGCTGCGTCTGCCATGAGCTTTGCGCGCCGTTCCTTTTCGTGCTTGGCAATTTGGCCGGGCATTGCGGCTGCGCGGGTGCCCTTGCGGGGGGAATAAGCAAATACATGCGCTTCTGCAAAGGCAATTTCCTTTAAAAATGCAAGG
>CALGRC010000009.1 GCA_937959315.1 uncultured Clostridia bacterium
GAATGGGATTTCATGAATAAGAATTTAAAATTAAGAGCGATAGTGTGGGAAATAATTGTCCCGATTGTGCTTTACTATATTGTTTTTCTAAGTACGATGTACTTTATTTTTGCGTTTATCCCGTCCCTTTCATACACATTTTCCTTTATTTCGTATTTGTACAAGGTCTGCCCGACGATTCTGCCATCCTCCACTTTTATCCCCTCAAAAATTTCGTCGTAAATCCGTCTGCCGTCCGGAAGCTGCCGCTTAAATAAAATCAACGGCATCGCCTCTAAAATGAACTCAAGCAATTTGTTTTCCGACAATCCCACGCCCGATGATACGCACATGGACAAAATCCGGTTGTATGCGTCAATCGCTGAATTTGCATGGAGCGTACTGATAATTGTGTGTCCCGTGCGGCCTGCCTCCACGGCGGTCAGCGCCTCTTTACCGCGCATCTCTGCCGGAATAATCGCATACGGATGAAACCGCAGCGCTTCCTTGAGCAAATCGTCCATTGAAACGGCGTTTCCGCTGTCCTTCGTTATCGTCTGCACCACGCGGTTTGTCATTCTCCCGCTGTTGTCAAGCCGTGCAATATTTAGTTCTCTGGTATCTTCAATGGTATAAATACGCTTGTCTTCATCCAGGCAGCCAATCAAATATCCCAAGTCAGTCGTTTTCCCCGCGCCGGTTGAACCTGCAATCGCAAGCGATACGCCGTTATTCACACACAGCGAAAGAAAATCCAGTTCTTCCTCTGTTGCGCTGCCATACTGAATCATCAGTTCCCTTGTAATGACATTCTCTTTTTGCCGGCGGATTGACGCAACGCCGCCTGTTTTCTTGTCCACACACGGCGGTATAATGGCAGATATTCGTATGCCCTCGCCGATAAAGCTGTCCACAATCGGATTGGAACCATCCACAATACTGCCGCCCAGCCACACCATCTTCTTTATCTTATCCATACAATCATCTGGATTCAAGAAGGTGTCCTCCAGCATCATGATTTTATCAGGATAGACCACCTCTATACAGTTCCACGCATTGATATTGATTTCTTCCACAGCTTCATCGGAAAGATATTTTGTCAGCACGCCAAAGCCTGCCATATCCTCATATATCTTGTCCGCAAGCTCGCCGATATTGTAAAATGCGTCCACCGATATTCTCTGCTGATTCAGATACCGCACAATCAGGTTTTTCAATTTATCCTTCGCCTCATCGGAATACAATACGTCTATCAATTCCGCAGAATGGTTTTTTGAAATGATATGCCTGATCATATCCAGTGCTTCCTTGTAGGTTCTTGCAGCGCCTCTCACATTTGCGGAATTTGTCGTGCCTGTGTTCACCTTGTAAATCAGGTCGTTAATATTAAATACATCTACCATTGCGCATCCTCCTATATCATGACCCGGCTTGCAATCTTTTGCATGGTCTTTTTGTATTCTCCCGGTACGCTTGACGACGACAAAAACGGTTTCCCCGCATTTTCAAGCATACGACCGTCCGTCACATACGGCAATTCATACGCAAATTTAACACCAATGTTACTCATGTAGGTCAGCTTATCGCAGGTCTTGTCATAACCATTCAGCACATGAAGCATTCTGTCGTTTAAATTCAAAAGCCCCTTGGTATTCTCCATGGACGCCTGCCACAGACAATCCTTTGCCGACGCGCGATGGGCAACAATAATCCGCTCCGACATGGTAAGCCCCATACTTGAAATCGGATTGTTCAATTCCTCGCTGCCGTCAATGACAATATAGTCAAACCGCATCGCCGCGTCTTCAATCAGCTCCTTAGCCGTTTCCCCTCTAACTGCGGTCAGCAGCATGGCGTCAAAACCGTTTGGAACCGACAGAAAAAAGAGATTGGACGCCGCGTTTTCAAACATATTCTTTGTGTTGCAGCCATTGGCAATCGCTTGATAAATCCCTTCGTCGTCCTCTACCCGTTTGGCGAATATCCCCTGCAGCTCTCCGTAATACAGCTTGGACGAAATAATGCCGACCATCAAATTCCGGGACGCCAAGGCAATTCCAAGATTGGACGCAATCGTGGTTTTACCGCTCCCGTTCGCGCCCCAAACAGTTATAATTTTTGTATTCATTGCAGCTGCCCCTTTCGTTCAAATACGGCGTGCAGTTTGCCGGAATATTCCGCCTCCACCAGCCGTACCGCCTGCATATCGTTTACAATCAATGTTAACGTCGCAGCAACCGTATCCGATTTTTCCTCCGCCGCGTTTACTTCGGCAATATCCTGTGCCGCGTCATTTTCTATGCTGTACACTTCAATATTTTTAAGCTCCTCGTAGACCATCGGAACACCGTTGCTATAGCAAACGAGCGAAATGATATCGCCTGCCCGCAAATGATTCCCAACGCCTGCTGCAATGGACGGCAGCGTGACTGTAACAAGTTTTTGACCGTTTGCCAATATGCCGTCCAGTCTTTCGTTTGCAGCATAATCAGACAGCTTGGATTTCACAATACAATCCTCCGCCGCGATTTCTGTTCTGGCATATTTCCCGACAATGTCCGTTTTCTCTTTTACAATATTTTCGGGCAAACCAAAACTGCCGACTTCCACCTCTTTCAGCATTGTCTCTTCGATTTTTGTTCCCGCGCCAACCGTTCCGGTCACCTTTATCACCGTTTCCGTCCCGCCCTTGCCTTGATACATTCCCGGCAAGACGCCAAAAGCAAAAATACCGGCAAGCAGAATGCAGCCGGCGCCGATTAGTATTCTGTTTTGTAAAAACTTCATTGCTTCTCCTCCTTCAAAGTCTTCATAATTTCGTCCATATATCCGCTGCCTCGGCGCATGATATTGATGCCCGGATATTCTGATTTCAACCTTTTCTCGTCGCTGTCAATCAAGAATATATAAGAATCGTCTATCATTTCACGCCATTGCTCATGATTCAAAAAAAATTTGATTTTCCCAATCTGCCATCTATCTGAAAAGCCCAAAAGTATTTTCAGGCTGCATTTGTGAATCTCCCGTATGTATTCAGCCGGATATCCATAGCTGATCTGAAACGTATCGCCGCGCGGCGCTATGTCATACGGCGTCCCGAAATCTGTTATCAGCATGTTCGCCTCCTGCTGAAAGCGGCTGCGTTCGACGGCGCCAATCCCGATTTCCACATCTTTGATATCCGCTAAGGATAATGCGTCCGTTCCCGTCATATCGGCAAGTTTAGTCACATATCCGTGCAGCGCAAAATATTCCGCGAGCCGGATGGCAGCCGTGGTAGCGCCCGCCCCATGCGCCGCATTCACGAAACCAATCTCATACTTACCTGTCGGTGGCAGAACGGCTGTCTGAACCGATTCAATCTCTTCCGGCTCATCCTTCGCATCGCTTTTCGGTTCTTCCGGCGCTATTGCCTTTTTTACAATGGCCGGAAACCGAGGAAGCGGTTTTATATCCCTCATCTGCGCCTGTTTTTGAGCACTTTTTGGCTTTTCGCGCGGCAGCTTGCCCTGTTTTACAAGGTCAACCAAATCCTGCGTGTCAAACCCATTATCGTCAAACAGCACATCAATGCGCTGATGTTCATAGCCGGAAAGCTGTTCCTCCGGATATTGCTCCCGATTACCGTTCAGAATCAGGACAATCCGCATTTTACTTTCCAGACTGCGTATTTCTGAAACCAAATCCGGAAAGATCTCCATATGTACCGCCGCTGCCGCAACGAGTATCACATCGGTTATTTTGTGTTCCTCCTGTACCCGTTCCATCAACTGTACGCTTGTGGTGCAGTTTTCCACAACAAATTCCAGATCATTTTGTCGGAATATTTTCTTTAAAACACTCTGCAGGTCAACCTCTCCAAACAAAGTCATAACGCCAATCAATGCAACTTCACCTCCGTCAGCTGCGCAAATGGTTCCAGCGATTCCTGCTCCAGCCGTTCAATCAACTTCAAAGCATACTCCAGCGCCCGCTCGGTATCCCGCTTATCCCTTTTGACAAAGGCATACAGCAGAATAACATTATTATCTATTTCATAATAGATAATACGAACCATACTCTTTTCGGCCTTCAGCCTAATTTCGTATAGCCGTTTATACTTCTCAATCGAAAAGTGCTTTATATGCGGCTCCTGCAATAAGTTGGTTTCATCCGCAAGCAGTCTGAGAATATACGCCAGCTTTTTCTTAACCTTTGCGCTTGCACCCTCAATAAATTCCGCAACAGGCATCTTTCCATCACGTCCGTTGTACATATAAATGTTTCTCACAAGATATTATCACCCTTTCGCAATCAAAAAAGCCTTGCCATCTCCTTTGGCAAGACTTTCGTTTCGCTTGATACAATTTTGATAATACCATTATACAACTGAAAAAATATCCTTCAAACCCCTGTGCAATTTCTTTTTTATATTATTTTTCTGAAATTCTGTGTACCAATAATGTCGGCAGTGTTTACAAAAAAATAAGGCGCACCCCAAACGGAGTACGCCCGATACTTTCGGAAAATTATTGCGGTATTGCTGCCAAAAGCAACTTACGTGCCATCGTAAACAGTACGCTGTCTACCTGCGGAACATCCCAGTAACAAAAATCCGTCATATAGCAATCAGCCGGATTGAAACTTGGATCAACATTTCTCAAAATGCGAATATACGCTTCCTTTCGCGTTTCTTCATACGGTTTTCCCTGCCGTACCTGATCAATCAAGTCACCGATTAGGCTTCGGACGCTTTCCTCCGCCGCATTGTAATAGTCTGGACGAAGGTACATATCCCGGTACTGAAACACCGCGTTCCTTGCGATTGCGCCAAGAAGCCCGTATCCGTAACCCTCTGTCTGTTTCGCCAAAACGGCGCCGATAATCCGCTTATTTGCTTTCGCCATTGCGTCTGCATACCCGAGTCCTTGCTGCGTCTCGGTCAATATGTCGCCGATTAACCGTTCCACAACGGCAACGCTTTGTTCCGTAGCCTGCGGCGGCAACGTCTCCGCCGGAATCTCACTCGCATGCACACTGCATATCATCGCCATAGTAAGTACAGCAGAAAGCACAGCAATAAATTTTTTTGCCCTCATAAAAATTCCTCCTTCATTTTTTGCCTTCTACTATACTTTACGAAAACAAAGGAGAAAACGCAAACTTTATAAAGAAAATCCATTCGCTTTCTTCAATATTTTTCAATTTTTCCGCACTTAAAACAAGTTTAAAAATTACTCCCGTTCCATCCCCAATCGGATACCGGATGATAGGACACATATATCGCGTCGCCCGGTATGCCAAGTTCCTTTGCATACAAATCACAAATCTGCGCTGTCAGCTTATCATAATCCTCCGGAACCGCACTGCCATATAAACAAACCGAAACATATGCGCCTTTTTCCAGCTTTTTACCCGCCAGCCATAGATCATAATTGTCTTCTATTCCAACCATGAGATAAGTTTCCGTTTTATGCAGTGTAGTAATCGCTTTCCCAAGCTCTGTCTTTATTTTTTCTTTTTCCTCTGCCGTAAGCGGCACTGTAATTTTTGAATCAATAAACGGCATCCTATTCTCTCCTCTCAAATTTCATTGATGCAAATCAGCTTTATTCTCTAACATTTTAATCGTATCAAGGTAATCTTTCTCTACCTCGCTGAGCGTTTTTTCCTGATATTTTTTATATTCCGTCGTTGCCTTATCTATCGCTTGCTTATGCGATACCTTTCCTGCTCCTTCCAATAATTTTTCACCGCTCATCGTAAGTATTCTGTCAAGATGCTGCGCCCAATCCTGCATTGTCATTACTTGCTCCCGTTCCGCTTGTCTTTCAGCAAAATCTAAATATCCGGAAACCAACTGTCCAAGCGAACGAAGCTCCTTTTCATCCAGATAATTTTTTGCCACAACCGCATCGCTCAAATGCGGTCTGTTCCCTTTAAACGATATTAGCCCCATAAATTCTTTTTCCGCATCTGCCCTGGTATATATCACCTCCGCTGCTGTTTGACCATGTACCGCATAATGAATTTTATTTTGAACCTTTTTAAAAAATTCTATGGATATATCCGCCTGTGGATCGTAATCAATACTCGTTGCGTAAATATCTAATACTTGTCTGTAAAATACCTTTTCAGATGCACGAATATCGCGGATACGCTCTATCAGTTCCTTCCAATATCCCCCGCCGCCCAAGTTCTTCAGCCGTTCATCATCCATTGTAAATCCTTTGCGGATATACTCATTTAGCCTCTGGGTAGCCCATTGCCTGAATTGTGTGCCGCGCAGCGATTTCACGCGATAACCAACAGAAATAATGACGTCGAGGTTGTAAAATTTCATTTTATACTTTTTTCCATCCGAAGCAGTTGTCAAGAAATCCTTGACAACTGCTTCCCGCTTTAATTCGCCCTCTTTAAAACAATTATTGATATGTAGACTTACATTCTGTTTTGTCGTGTCAAAAAGTTCTGCCATCTGCATTTGATTTAGCCAAACGGTTTCCCCTTCAAACCGGACATCAATCGAAACTTTTTCATCATCTGTCTTAAAAATAATAATATTATTTTCCATAATTTTATCTCCACGCTCTCAAAAGCGTTCTGTAAAGTTAAATGAAAGTTGAAAACCCGCCAGCCTTTCTGGTACAATGGTTTCACCACAAATCCAAAGTACTCCCGAAAGGAGACGGGTCTTCATGGCAAAATTATACCAGATTCACTGTCCAAAATGCAACAACAATCATTCGTTTTATCGTTACGGCAAAGATAAATCCGGTTTCCAAAAATATCTCTGCCGGAAATGCGGTCATCAATTTGCCCCCGATGCGCCCGCCGGTAAACCCGGAAAACCGCGCAAACGGCAGTATCCGTCCTGCCCGGTCTGCGGAAAGGCCACCTTCCTGCACCACGATATGGCGCATTACAGCAACTACCGCTGCTGCGACAAACGCTGCAACCATTCGTTTTTTGTGCCCAAACCAACTGCAATCGCACCGCCGTCCGCCTCAAAGCTGTTTGGCAAAACCGACTTCAAACGCATGCGGTATCCCGTCCATGTGATTCTTATGGCGCTGAGCATGTTTTATCTGGGCAAAAATTCCTTTCGCAACATTGCCATAATCCTGCAAACCGCCATGAACATCCATGTTTCCCATACCACCATCGGCAATTGGTGTACCCGCTTTGCGCCGCTGTTTCAAAACATTGCCATTGAGCTCATTCCGGCACTGAATTTCAATTCCGATGAATGGCATGCAGACGAAACGGTGGTCAAAATCCAAGGCGTCAAGCATTACCTCTGGCTGATTGTGGACGCTGAAACCCGCTTTGTGCTTGGGTTTCATCTTTCGTCGCGCAGAGACAGTCCGCAGGCATTTACACTGCTCGATTCAGTCAAAACTCTGGGCAAACCGCAGGCGATTGTCACTGACCGTTACAGCGCGTACAAAGCCTCGGTCAAGGCATTTGGCGATGTGCAGCACATCCGCGTACAAAGCTTTGGCGATGACATTACCAACAACCTCATCGAGTGCTTCAACAAGCAGTTCAAGGCGTGGTACAAGACCAAACAGGGTTTTTCCTCTTTCGCATCAGCAAACAACCTCATTTCCATGTTCGTGTTTTTTCACAACTTCGTCCGCCCACATTCCGCCTTGAACGGCCTTACCCCGGCGCAATGTGCCGGTCTAGAACTATCCAAAAAGCGAAAACGAGAGCTTCTGCTCGTTGCGTAGCCAGATTGGCTGTTTGCGGGGGCTAGTTTTTCATGTTTACTTTACAGAGCCTTTTTTCTTATACTATTCTTTTACGAAGTAATTATAAAAACGCAACTGAATTATGAGCTTTTTAGAAAATAATCATATATATTGATTATTTGTGTTGACAAGACGCTATATATTGTGGTATAATATATCTGAAAATTGTTTATGTGCGCAGGGGTTCCCGAGGTTTTTGCATAAAACCTTAGCATACCAGATGTAATTGTTGTAATAAAAGCCAGTAGTATATCTATGCCCGATTGGGTGTAGAAGCTGCCGGCTTTTTTTATTTTTGCGGGTAACCGCACTTTAGAGCAGAAATGATGTAACCGATGTTCGGTTTGTTGTTTCTGCTTTTTTTATTGCTTAAAAGCAGAAACCTGCTTTTAATATATATTTTTCAAAGAAAGGAAGGAGGTGCAATGGTCATGAAGGTAGCAAAAATCAATGCAGATTGGGGAACGGATGATATTCGTATTATTGTCGGCCGAAATATCAATGGTATTACTTTAAACGGGTATGAATACATCACGGATAATAATAATTTCTTGATAGGTTTTATAAGTGAAAAATCTGCCAGAGATTATCTCCACCGTCATGGTATTTCAGATAATGATATTCAATATCTGGAGTTCTTTTACAGAACAGAATGTCCCAATTGCGGCGAAGAGGTTATCGTAAAAATTTACGATGCAAAAATTGAAAATGGGTTTAAAACCATTGAGTGCAGTAATTGTAAAACAAAAATCAAGTTTGAAACGGAGGAAAAAGAAATGAATAAAAACAAAGAAAACATTAAGGTATTGACAGAGGATGACATCATTGAACTGTCAAATACCGAAAAACGTATGAATTTTTTAAATGACTATCAAAATTGGGGTGGACAATAGTCAATAAAAAAGACACAAAAAGAGAAAGGTTAAGGAGAAATCACCTCCTCAAAAGCCAGTTCTTTT
>CALGRC010000010.1 GCA_937959315.1 uncultured Clostridia bacterium
CATATTATTTTTCTTGTCGCCATAAACCTACATTTTTTCCTCGGCGTTTTCTTTCATTTTATCATTGGCGTTGACATACATTGGTTGGCAAAGGTGAAAAAGCCCGCCGGGTAAAGATTACTGCTGATGCTACTCAGCTTTTGGACAAGTATATTGCCACAAGAAAAATCAGCATGAAACCGGATGTGCACATCTTTCCAAGCCAAAGAAATGAACATTTGTCAGTATCTGCAATTGAAGAAATCTATGAGAAATATATTAAAAAGGCAAAGGCGGAACATCCTGAGTTATTTTGCCGTGGTCCGTATACCCCTCATGTCATGAGACATACAACAGCAACACATTTGATTGAGTCCGGGATTCCGTTGGCTATTGTAAAAAATATCCTCGGTCACTCATCAATACAGACAACACAAATTTATCTGGATATATCCCAACAAACCATTGACCGTTCAATGGAGCAATGGAACGAAAGATGGTTTTCAAAGAACAATCCGGATGAAACAACACTGCCACAGGAGAAAAATGGTATTCCAGATTTCCTCAAATAGCAGTGTATTATTATTCGAGGAGAATAGTTAAATTTCTTGTATTTATGAGAACTTTTCTATTCTCCTTGAATAATGTAACTCACTTAATTAACCAAACCCGGCGAATCACAGATTGGATGAGATATGAAAAGAAATAGACATTGGAACATTTCTGTGATATGATGTTTCTATAGAGTTTGGAGGGTTGCATATGGAAAAGGAAAATCTTCATATACAGCTTTTTGAAGATAAAAAAATCCGTACCGCATGGGATGAAGAAAAAGAGGAATGGTATTTTTCTATCGTTGACGTATGCGAAGTATTAAGCGGAACAGACAATCCGCGCAGATATTGGAGCGACTTAAAACGCAAACTGAAAAAAGAAGGCGCGGCTCAACTGTACGAAAAAATCGTACAGTTGAAAATGATTGCGCCGGATGGCAAAAGACGATTAACCGATGTGGCGGATACCGAGCAGCTTTTGCGTATCATCCAGTCTATCCCATCACCCAAAGCAGAACCATTCAAACTATGGCTTGCAGAAGTGGGCAGGGAACGGATTGAGGAAACCATTGACCCGGAACTTTCGATTGAGCGGGCACTGGAAACCTATTTGAAAAAGGGATACAGCCGCGAATGGATCAACCAGCGGTTGCAGGCAATACAGGTGCGCAAGGAGCTGACGGACGAATGGGAAAACCGCGGTGTCCAAAAGGGAATCGAGTATGCAATCCTCACAGATGAAATCACAAAAGCATGGTCGGGGATGTCCACACGGCAGTATAAAAACTGGAAAGGCTTGAAAAAGGAAAACTTGCGGGATAATATGAGTACCACAGAGATTGTACTCAATATGCTGGCCGAAGTCAGCACCACGGAAATATCCAAAGCGGAAAAGCCGCAAACCTTTGAAGAAAACCGCCATGTTGCCAAAAAAGGCGGCGCGGTTGCCGGCACTGCAAGAGAGCAGCTTGAACAGCAGATTGGGCAATCTGTTATTACTTCTCAAAACGCTGTGCAGCTAAATCAGGTCGTTACCGATGTGATAGAAGGCGTTGCGGAAGAAACAGACAAAAAAGAATAATACATAGCTTTCACAGAGCATTGACACCCCTCAATGCTCTGTTTTTTTGTTTAACCGGAGGTGAAACCGAATTTGAAAGACATCAAAACAAAACCTGCCAATACCAAGCCAAAAATACTGGAAAAGGCAAGTAATATTCCAAAGGACGCAAAAACGATTGCCAAAGAGCGCCTATTGGAGCAAGCGGAAAAATTGCGGCCAGACCGCAGCGAGCAATCGGAAAACGCCACACAAACTATGCCACAGATAAAGTCGAGGCCGGTATGGATGCGGCATTTCATAAAACAAAACATGCAGCCGGAACTGCAAAGGATTTTGCCGTCAAAAAGATAAAAGCGCATCGGGCAAAGCAGGCGTTGAAAGAAAAAATTTCACAGCCCGAAACTGGTGCCGCATATACCACATCCCATGAAAAGCCGCTGCTCCATGCGCCCAAAACCCGCGAAACCACACAGACAGAACCGCTTGCTGTGCCATCGGCAGATAAAAAGCCGGAACTAAGGCATCCCGCCGCGCCAGCCCAGCAATCCGATACACCAATCAAAACAAAGGAAGCATATCTGAAATCGCAGCAGAAACCGCAAATTGCAGAAAGAAACGCATCCCCGAAAATACTGCATGAAACGCCCAAAGCAAAACAGGCAATCCTTTCTGCAAATGGAAAACCCGAAACAGTGTCACATCCTTCCCCGGAAACACCCCCTTTGCCAAAGCAAAAAGCGATAGAATCTATTAAAACCAAGCAGCAGCGGAAAAAGGAAGTGGAACAGAGTTCTGTAAAACAATCAGATGTACAAGCGATGTCCATGGACAAAACAAAACCGGCAGAAATCAAAGAGGCAGCCAGACAAACCACAGAAACATCAGATATTGCGTCAACGCCGGACAGGCCAATCAAAACAAAAGAATATTGCCGCGCCCAACAAAGCGATTTGCAAGGTACAGCTCCGCCCCACCCTGCAAAAGATGGGCGAATCAAAACCAAAAAAGCAGACATAAAAACCTTTGACCGCATCGAAAACGAAACACACCGGTTTCAAAGCGCGGCCAAAAATAAACAACCCATCACACCTATGAAGCAAAACCTTTTAACGGACACACCAATCAAGCAAAAGCCAAAGGCAGCACAACTACTTCAGGCAAAACCGGCACCGAAAAATACGTTACTGAAACCCACACACCCTTTCAAACCCATCCACCATGCCATAGAAAAAGCCAGCCCCGCAAACATCGCACGGAAAAAAGCAGTGGCAGCAGCCCGGAAACAAGCTACCAAAAAAGCCGCGCAGCAGGCTGCACAGCGCACTGCACAAAAGACAAAGGCCACAGCCAAAGCCGCCGTCAGGCTGACGGTCAAGGCAGCACAAGCAGTCGCTGCGGCAGCAAAAGCAATCATTTCTGCCATTGCCGCATTGGGCGGCTGGGCGGTGCTTTTAGTGATACTGATTGTCATTATTATCGTTGCGGCAATCGCCGCAAGCCCGTTTGGGATATTCATATCAGAAGAAGCCGCCGATCCGAGCAGCATCCCCATATCCTCTATTGTGGCAGAGTGCAATATCGAGCTGTCCGCACAGCTTGACATTCTGGAAAACAGTATCCAGCCTGACCGCGTGGTGATGGAGGGGGAACAATCCGACTGGAGCGAAGTGCTGGCAGTCTTTGCGGTCAAAACCGCCGGGGCTGAAGACGGAACCGCTGAAGATGTTGTTGTCATCACCCCAGAAAAAAAGGAAAAGATAAAGGCCGTCTTTTGGGATATGAACAGCATTTCTTATCGAACGGAAACCGTAACCGGCGAACGTGCAGAAGCCGCAAGCGAAACCGTGCTGTATATCACCATCCACACCAAAACCGCCGATGACATGATAACCGAATACGGCTTTACAGCAAAACAGCAGGAGGCACTTGCAACACTGCTGGAAAACCGCGACGTGCTGCTTGCATCCTCACAAAGCCTTGCCATATCGGACAAAACAGCAAAAGACGTGCTTGCAGCACTCCCCAGCAACCTATCCGATAAACGGAAAGCGGTCATCAAAGCCGCCTGTTCCCTCGTTGGCAAGGTCAACTACTTTTGGGGCGGCAAATCCTCCGCCATCGGCTGGGACAGCGAATGGGGAAAATTAAAATTGGTCACTGCCGAGGGCAGCAAAACAAGCGGAAGTATGCGCCCCTTTGGGCTGGACTGTTCCGGGTTTATTACATGGGTATGGCGCAACGCTGGTATGCTTGCATCCGACATTGGCAACGGCACCATGGAGCAGTACGGCAACTGCCGCCCCATTACATGGGCAGATGCCATCCCCGGTGATGTGGCATTTTACAATGACCTTTCCCATGTCGGCATTGTTGCAGGGTTTGCAGAGGACGGCAGCCCTTTGATTGTGCATTGCGCGTCTGGCCCAAACAATGTTGTGATAACCGGTGCTGCTGGCTTCACCCGCATAACCCGCCCTCTGTGTTTTGGGGATTAAAAAAGCAAGCGGAGGGTTTCCCCTTCCGCTTGCCGCAACGCATTGTCCTTTTTAACCGTTTTGTATTTGGCTGCCGGCCGCTTCCAGCAGCAGCTTGCGCGCAATGCTGAACACTGCCCCATCCACTGGTGGCACATCGCGGTAAATGGTGTCTATGGTTGTGTCTGGCACATAAGCCGGGTTGATTGACTGGTAAATCCGTATGTAGGCTTCCGCTTTCGCTTCGGCATACGGTTTGCCGTTCTGCACAGCGGTGATGAGGTCGGCAAGCAGTACCCGCAGCGCCGTTTCCTGCTCCGCATAATAGTCTGGGCGCAAATACCTGTCCCGGCATTGGAAAATGGCATTGCGGGCAATCGCGGCCAAATCCGCATACCCATACCCGCTTGTCCGGCCTTCCAGCACCGCCTTGTAAATGGCGTTGTTTGCCCGTGCCCATGCGTCGGCATACCCCAGCCCATTTTGCACATCATCCAACACCCAGCCAATTAGATTTTCCGTCACCGCAATGCTTTCCGCTGTCGCGTTTTCCGGCGCGGATTCCTTCGGGATTTCCGCCGCATAAGCGGTGCCTGCGCTCATGACCGCCGCCAAAACCAGAGCCGTAATGCTTGCTTTTTTCATAGTAAACTCCCCTTTTCATTTTAAGTTCCTGTATCCAGTATACTGCCGTTTGTTTGATTTTGCAAAAAAAATCACTCTTTGTAGATAAATAACATAAAGCAGCGAAATAAACCCCAATAATATCCCGCACCTTTATTGCAATATACACAGGTTGGTGATAAAATAACACATATCATCAATAAAAGAGGTGCTGTATCAATGGATGTGCAAATATTTAAGTGTCCAAACTGCGACGCAGAAAGTATCTGCGACTGGCGACCATTTGTGATTCGATCCACAGAATGGATTGATATTTTTCCCAATACATCAATAGAAGAAGACAAAGAAAACAGTAAGGCTGAGCATACTATCCGCTGCGAACGATATAGCTGTCCAAAATGCGGCACAGCATATTCAATAGATGGGGTTCTTTGGGATGATGGGCAAGGCAAATTGATTCTACGGCTTCGATAGTCCCTATGATAGTTTAGTTTTCCCCCACCCTGCACTCCTCTGCCGTCTTATCCTCCCGCAAGCCGCGGAACACCGGCTGGCGCAGGCTGCCGTTTGCCGTGCGGTGCATAAATTCCACCCGGCACACCAGCTCCGGTTCCAGCCAGACGGCACGTTCATTGCCGTGACCGGTGGGAACGTCCGCAATGGCAGGCGATTGGAGGCGCGCCGCCTGCTCGATCTGCCGGAAATCGCGGTTGGAAGCAAATTCAGTCACATGCCCCTGATAACGCAGGCTGCCATCCGCGTCATACTGCCCCAAAACAATGCTTTCCTTCCCGTCGGCTTTATGGATAAATCCGCACACTACAAAATCGTCGTCCTGCATATTTTTTATCTTCTGCCACTCAGTTTTGGTGCGCTTGCCGCAGAAATATTTTCCGTCTTTGCGCTTGGCAACAATGCCTTCCAGCCCCTGCTGCACGGTCAAGTCAAACAGCGCACGCCCCTGCCCCTCCACATACCGGGCAACGGCCATGCGCTCATTTTCGGCAACTGTTTTCGACAGCAACGCTTTGCGTTCCATCAGCGACTGTCCCGTCAAATCCTGCCCGTCCAGATACAAA
Source organism: uncultured Clostridia bacterium (assembly GCA_937959315.1). Classification (GTDB taxonomy): domain Bacteria; phylum Bacillota; class Clostridia; order UMGS1810; family UMGS1810; genus CALGRC01. Next base: position 5,774 of record CALGRC010000010.1, read on the forward strand.
ATGTCATACGCCACAAAGCTGGCGGGCAATTTGGCAGCCGCCAGCTCAATTCTGAATGGGCTGCCCATCAGCGTGCGGCGGCGCACCGCCTCAAAATCCGGTTTGCCCTCCCGCAGCACCACCACTTCGCCGTCCAAAATACACGGTCGTCCCACTTGCCGGAAAAGCCCCGCCAGTTCTGGGAACAGCGGCCCCACTTTGATGTTGCGCTTGTTGCGCAAATCAGTATCGCCGCCCAAATATGCCATGCACCGGAACCCATCCCATTTAAGCTCAAAAATGTGCCGGTCACTGTCAAACGGCGCAGCCTCCGCCCCAATCAGCATGGGCTTTACATCCCTCGTCACAAACAGGTCGCTCATGCGTTGCTCGCCTTTTTGCGGGTGCGTTTGGGCTTGTTCTGCTGTTTCGCCTGCTCCACGCTGGCCTGCAGCGCCGCCATCAGGTCGATGATATTGCCCTGCTGCTCCGGCTTGGCCTCGATAATTTCTTTCCCGGCGATTTTATCCTCAATGAGCTGCCGGATTTTTTGCTGGTATTCGTCGTGGTACAGCTCCGGTTGAAATGGCTTGTCCATCGACTCAATTAACGTCTTTGCCATGGCCAGTTCCTGCCCGGACACCTCCGGCCGCGCATACTCTTTGGGGATTTCCTTAATTTCATCGCGGTAATACAGGGTTTCCATCAGCATGCCTTCCGAGGTTGGGATGAGGCAGAGCATAGTTTCTTTTTGCCCCAGCACCGCCTTGCCAATGGCGACCTTGCGCTCGTCCAGCATGGCCTGCCGCAGCAGCGCGAACGCCTTGTCGCCGCCCGCGTCCGGCACCGCATGGTAGGTTTTTTCATAATAGGACGGGCGGATGCTGTCTAAATCGGTAAAGTGCAGAATTTGGATGGCGCGGTCTTTCTCGGTCTTAATTTTCTCAAATTCCTCGTCCGATACCGTTACATACTTCCCATCGGCATATTCAAACCCCTTGATGATGTCCTCCGGCCCCACCTCCTTGCCGCAGGACGCACACACCTTTTTGTATTTGACGCGCGAGCCGTCCTCTTTGCATAATTGATTAAACCGGATGTCGTTGTCCTGCGTGGCCGTATACAAGCTGACCGGGATATGCACCAGCCCAAAGCTGATGGCCGCCCTGTGCGATACTCTCGGCATACAAACACCTCGTTTTTGGGTAGTGTTTGTAAATAGGCGGGGAAATATGCCTTTCTTTGACAAACTATCAAGTGCTTTTTACAAAAAAGAACCACCGCTCTTTCAAGCAGTGGCAAAATACACCATAGGGAACTGCTGTGTTAGAGCGGGGCATAAGATTACTCATTTGCCATCAAAAATTCCCGTATCTCGTCATACCAAAGCACATATGGTTCTATTTTGCAGCCGGGTTTGTCATACCGTTTGCCTGCGTCCTCTGCTTTTTGCGCAATTTCATCCACATAAGCCTGTTCGGTAGTGTCAAGAATTTTTCGCAATTTTGTTTACAGTCCCTGATATGAATGAAG
>CALGRC010000011.1 GCA_937959315.1 uncultured Clostridia bacterium
TTCCCTACACGACGCTCTTCCGATCTGCCTCACCATTTCCACATAGGCATGAGGATCATCAAGACCGTCATCGCAGTCTTCGTCTGCGCCATCATCGGGTGGCTCAGGGGCGAGATGACCTTCTTTTCGATGATCGCCGCCGTGCTGTGCATGCAGAAGTCGGCGGAAAAGACGCTCTCCACCTCCTTCAACCGCGTCATGGGCACCGCCGTGGGCGGCGCTTACGGCGTCATCGTGCTCTTTCTCGAGACTCAGTTCAACCTCCAGCGCGTACCGCCGCTCTTTTACCTCGTCGTCTCGCTGATGCTCATCCCGGTCATACTGACGACCATCGGCATCAAAAAGCCCTCCGTCGCGGGCTTTGCCTGCGTCGTATTTCTGAGCACGACGGTCTATCACGTCGGCGACGCCGACCCCTACACCTACGCGCTCAACCGCATGCTCGACACGGTCATCGGCATAGTCGTGGCGCTCATCGTGAACCTCACGATGCCGGGGCCGAAGATGCTCATCCCGGTCTCCGCGGCCGAGGACATGGACGGCCCGGGAGCCGCGCAGCAGAGCGAGCCGCCCGAGGAGAAAAAATAAAAAAACAAGCCTGGCGCCAGATATAAATATCTGGCGCCAGGCTTTATTTTAAAATGAAAAAGTCCTGTAAAAATACAGGGCTTCATGCTTTTTGCTTATTGTCCGTCTGCAAAATTGGAAGAAATCAATTCCACCAGCTTATTGACAGCCTCTTCCTGGTCAGGGCCGTCGGCAGTGATGGTGATATTTGTGCCGCGGGTGATACCAAGCGACAATACGCCCAGAAGGCTTTTGGCATTGACTTTGCGTTCATCTTTCGATACCCAGACAGTTGACTTAAACTCATTTGCTTTCTGTATGAAAAAAGTAGCCGGACGCGCATGCAGCCCAACCTGGTTTTGTACCACAACCTCTTTGCTAAACATCTTCACATTCGCTCCTTTTAAATTAACTCACGCATTTATCATACGTTTTCACGAATTCAAGTACTATAAGCATACTAAAAAAACACGCCAAAGTCAACTATTATTTAAAAAAATATTCATCATTTCATACGGAAATTCACATTTTTGTCATAAATCCCTGTTATTTTTTGTAGAATTTGTTATTTATATTATATTGCAAAAAAATTTAAATTTCAACCCCATTTTTCAAATCATTTTCCGGCCAATCCGCTTGAACAAACGGTGTAACCGTGATATAATGATAAATTATATACAAAAGCAAAGGGGGAGCAGGCAATGCGGGAAAGCGAATGGATCTTTTTGAATTGCGACCAAACTGCTGCAACCCACCTGGCTGACCAGTTACAAATCCCCCTTATAACAGCAAAGGTGATATTAAACCGCGGATATACCACATCGTCTGCAAGGGCCTTTTTAGAAAACGACCCGGGCAACCTACACGACCCGTACCTTCTGCCCGGCATGACAAAAGCGGTAGACCGCATACGCACAGCGGTCGATGCGCATGAGCCAATCGCCGTCTACGGCGATTACGATGTAGACGGCATTACTGCAACCTATATCGTTTACGATTATCTCCGTTCGCTGGGCGCACATGTCCGCTACTATATTCCCAACCGTTTGACCGAAGGATATGGTGTAAACCGCGGCGCATTGGAAAACCTGGCCGGCTGCCCTCTCATAATTACCGTTGACACCGGCATTACCGCTGTATCAGAAGCAGCCTTTGCACACCAACAGGGCATGGATATGATTATCACCGACCATCACAACCCGCAAAACGAGCTGCCAAATGCCTTAGCGGTGATCGACCCCAAGCTGCCTGGTTCGCAGTATCCGTTCCCCCATTTGGCAGGGGCCGGTGTCGCATTCAAGCTGGTGCTGGCCCTATCGGACGGCGACCGCGCGGTTATGCAGCGGTATTGCCCCATAGCGGCCATTGGGACGGTAGCCGACATTGTCAGCCTGACCGGCGAAAACCGGATCATTGTGGCATTGGGGCTTACCCTGCTGCAAACAACCACCAATTTAGGCCTACGCGCCCTGATGAGGACAGCCGGCATTGATAAAAGCCGCCTATCGGCAGCTTCCATTGGTTTTGGCATTGGCCCTCGTATGAATGCGGCGGGCAGGATTGGCAATGCCTCGGCAGCATTGGAACTGCTTTTGGCGCAGCAGCAGGAAACCGCTGCTGCAATTGCAGAACAGCTAGAGCGGGAAAATAGCTGCCGGCAGGAAGAAGAAAAGCGCATTTTGGAACAGGCTCTTAAAACCATTGAAACACAGCGGCTCTATGACGACGGCGTCATTGTGGTAGACGGCGCCGGCTGGCACCATGGGGTCATTGGCATTGTATCTTCCCGGATTACTGAGCGCTACTACAAACCATCTATTGTGATATCCTTTGATGATACTGGCATGGGCAAAGCTTCCGGCCGCAGTATCAGAGGATTTAACCTGTTTGAAGCGCTTTCGGCCTGCGCACAGGATTTGGAGCAATTTGGCGGCCATGACATGGCGGCCGGCCTGTCGGTGCAAAAGGAAAAGCTCCCGCAATTCCGCGCCCATATCAACGCTTATGCCAAACCACGGCTGACACAGGAAATATTAACCCCAAAACTTTATATTGACGCAGCGATAGAATTGCCTGATATCCGTCTGGATATTTTAGAAAGCCTCAACCGGCTGGAACCGTGCGGTGCAGACAACCGCGCCCCCCTTTTCGGCATTTTAAACGCCACGTTAAAGCAGATACGCATTTCGGGGACCCACGCCTTCCTCACGGTGGAAAAACACGGCCGGGTAACAGTCATCCCAGCTTTCGGCGCGGCCGATGCGCTTCGCGATTTCGGCCCGGGCGACCGGATAGATATCGCAGGTACCCTGTCATCCAACCACTATAACGGCATTACGCAAGCGCAATTCTTAGCCAAGGAAGTCCGGGTATCCCATTCCTATCCGCTGACACGCAGCGACGTTGGCATGGTTTTTATCTTTTTAAAAACCAACGGCGATGCCCCCTTTTCCCTGGAACGGGCTAAGGCGTTTATCCAGGATCAATACCGGCAGCGCTTTACCAATAAAAAAATCCTGCTGTGCTTTCAAATACTAAAAGAGCTGTCTATTTCGCAATGCCAACAGCACCAAGGGCTTTATCAGATGATCCCAGGCGCCAACTTCAACAGCAAAACCAATCTAAACCAATCGGCAACCTTTATGAAATTTCAAACCGGAAGGCAGGTGTGACACATGGCGGAAAGTTATACCGAACTATACGACCAATTGATAGCGAAAATCAAGAAATACAACCCGGACTGTAACTTTGCCCTTATCCAAAAAGCCTATGACCTGGCGTGCGACGCCCACAAAGAACAAAAGCGGGTCTCTGGTATGCCATACATGTGCCACCCGCTGCATGTCGCCATTACCGTAGCGGAAATGGAAATGGATACCGAATCCATCTGCGCAGCCCTGCTGCACGATGTGGTAGAGGATACCCGCTATACCCTCGATGACGTCCGCGAGATATTTGGCCCGCATATTGCAAGCCTGGTGGATGGGGTAACCAAACTGGATAAAATCCAATTTTCTTCCAAAGAAGAACGGGATATGGAAAATTTGCGGAAAATGTTTTTGGCTATGGCAAAGGATATCCGCGTCATCATCATCAAGTTTGCCGACCGGCTGCACAATATGACTACACTCATTTCCATGCCGGAGGACAAGCAGCGGGAAAAAGCGCGGGAAACACTCAACATCTTTGCCCCGCTTGCCCACCGCCTTGGGATGTATAAAATCAAATGGGAACTGGAAGATACGTCCCTGAAATACATTGACCCGGTAGCCTACTATGAAATTGTAGAGGGCATATCGCAAAAACGGCAGGAACGGGAAGCATACATTGCCCGTATCAAACGCACGCTGGGGGAAAAGCTGTCGGAACTGGGAATCAAATGTACCATCGACGGCCGGCCCAAGCATTTTTACAGCATTTACCGCAAAATGTTCACCCAAAACAAAACGCTTGACCAAATTTACGATCTGTTTGCCGTACGGATTATCACCGACACGGTCAGCGACTGCTATGCGGCGCTGGGCGCGGCACATGAGCTGTACAAACCCATGCCCGGGCGGTTTAAGGATTATATTGCCATGCCCAAACCCAATATGTACCAGTCACTGCACACCACCGTAATCGGCCCGGACGGACGGCCGTTTGAAATCCAAATCCGCACCAAAGAAATGCACGCCATTGCAGAAAACGGTATCGCCGCCCACTGGAAATACAAAGAAGGCAAACCGGGCGACAGCAGCATGGACAGCAAGCTGACCTGGATCCGGCAGCTCTTGGAAATCCAGCGGGACGCCAAGGATGAGGAAGAATTTTTATCGGCTCTGAGAATCGATTTATTCACTGACCAGGTATTTGTATTTACCCCTAAAGGGGATGTCATGAGCTTCCCGGCCGGCGCAACCCCTATTGATTTTGCATTTTCCATCCACAGCGCGGTAGGCTGCAAAATGCAAGGGGCCAAAGTCAACGGAAAAATTGTGCCGCTCGATTATCAGCTGCAAAACGGCGATATTGTGGAAATCATTACTTCGTCGGCCATTCACGGCCCCAGCATGGACTGGCTTAAAATTGTTAAAACCAGCCAGGCGCGCAACAAAATCAACCAGTGGTTTAAAAAGGAAAACCGCGAGGAAAACATTGAAAAAGGCAAGGATATGCTGGAAAAGGAACTCAAGCGCCAGGGCCTTGGCGGGCTGGGGCTGCTCAAGCCGGACTATTTGGAACCGCTGGTCAAGCGGTATGGCTTCAAAAATCTTGACGACCTGTATTCCGGCATTGGGTTTGGCGGCATGCCGGTCAATAAGGTGGTTTCCCGCTTAAAAGACGAGTACCAGAAACAGCATGTGCCGGAAGAACCTGCCATTGAGCTTCCAACCGCAGAATCTGCCGGGAAACGCGAAAAATCCAATACAGACGGCGTAAGGGTCGAAGGCGTGGACAACTGCCTGATCCGCTATGCCAAATGCTGCAACCCGGTGCCGGGTGATAAAATTGTCGGATACATCACACGCGGACGGGGGGTATCCATCCACCGGCAGGATTGCAGCAACATTGCCGTGGCCTACAGCAATGAAGAGGAAAAAGCGCGTCTGATTGACGTGTCGTGGGAAACCAACAAAAGCTCTTCTTACCTATCCAGCCTTAAAATCGTGGCAAATGACCGCAGCCGCATTCTGATTGACCTCACCAATGCCGTTGGGGACTCCAAAATCCCGCTCAAAGGCATGAATGCACGTACCACAAAGGATGAATTGGTCATTGTGGAACTGACGCTGGAAATCACCAATACCGAACAACTGGAACGCATCATCAAAAAGCTTAAATCAATACCCGGCGTGATAGATGTCACGCGCAGCCGGCAATAAAGGAGGACTTACTGTGAAATTAGAAACCCTAGTACTGGGCAGCCTGCACACCAACTGCTATATCCTGCTGGACGAAGCAAGCGGCGAAGCGGCTGTCATCGACCCTGCCGACCAGGCAGGCCGGATACTGGAAGCTGTGCAAAAACTGGGCTGCAAGGTCAAATATATCATCGTAACCCATGCACACATTGACCATATTGCTGCGCTGGACGAAGTAGCAAAGGCCACCGGCGCACCGGTGGTGATACACAGCGCCGACCAGTATACCTTAAATAACGACGCACTCAACCTAGCACTTTATTTTGGGCTGCCGGCGCCGGCTGTCAAACCGTCCATTGTGGTAAATGACGGCGATACCCTGATGCTGGGCAAAGAACCGCTGCACATTCTGCACACGCCCGGGCACAACAAGGGCAGCATGTGCATTTTAACCGGCGATATCCTGCTGGCGGGCGACACGCTATTTCACGAATCGGTCGGACGTGTGGACCACTATGGTGGCAGCATGGAAGAAATCCTCCATTCGGTCAATGACAAGCTGATGAAGCTAGACGATGCCATCAAAGTCTATCCCGGCCACGGCCCGTCTACCACCATAGGCCACGAAAGGACGCATAACCCTTATGTCCATTGAAACCATAAACGTACTTTTGCGGGGGCACGATGACCGCTATGCGCTGTGCGAAATCATATCCGCTTTTATCCCCCGCATAAAGCTGAATGTTGTATCTGATATCCCCGCTCAGGGGGATTATGTTATCAGCGAGCTGACCGAAAAAAACGGTATATGTTCTTATAAAACCGTCATATACTATAAAGGGCAACTGCGCGAGCATACTACCCTGGGAACCCGGCGGCACAAAAGTTTTGTCAAACTGTCCTTTTATGACTGTGCACTGGGCATGATGGAATCCTTCCTGCCATGGGGCGCACTGACCGGCATCCGTCCGGCAAAAATTGCACGGGCATACCTGTCGCAGGGCCTTTCCCCCGCCCAGGCCAGGCAGCGGTTTATAGACGATTACCGCACCAGTGCTGAAAAGGCAGATTTGGCCATCCGGGTAGCGCAGACCGAACTGGAGGTTCTTGCGGACAAAAACCCAAATGCCGTCAGCTTGTATATTGGCATCCCCTTTTGTCCCACCCGGTGCCTTTACTGCTCTTTTACCTCTCAATCCATCAAATTTACATCGAAATTTGTAGAACCATATCTAGAAGCACTAAAAAAAGAAATCGCATATACAGCCAAACTTACGCGCGAATTGGGCGTTTCCATTGAAACCATATATATAGGCGGCGGAACCCCGACATCGCTCACAGCGCTGCAAATGGACAATTTGCTGACATGCCTGGAGCAGCACTTTGATTTGACGCAGGCCAAAGAATTTACCATAGAAGCCGGCCGCCCAGATACCATCGACATGGAAAAGCTGCGCGTCATGCGCGGACACGGCGTGGACCGTATCAGCATCAACCCGCAGACCATGAACCAGAAAACCCTCAACCTCATCGGCCGCAGCCATACGCCGCAGGATATTATCGACAGCTATGGTATGGCGGTACAAGCGGGGTTTTCCTCTATTAACATGGACCTCATTGCCGGCCTGCCGGATGAGACAGTGGAGCATTTTTCCCATACACTGGAAGAGGTGGAAAAGCTTGATCCAACCAGTGTGACAGTACACACCATGTGTATCAAACGCAGTTCCTTTTTGGCTGAGCAATACGACATGTACGACCTGTCCGGCGCCGAGGTGGTAAATGCCATGCTAAATCTTGCCGCACAGGATATGGCTGCGCACGGACGGCATCCCTATTACCTTTACCGGCAAAAAAACATGCTGGGCAATCTGGAAAATGTGGGATACTGCAAAAAAGGGCATGAAAACCGATATAATATTTACATTATGGAGGAAGTGCAGAGCATTCTCGCATTGGGGGCAGGCGCTTCCCCCAAACTTGTAGAAGGCGACCTGATACGCCGGGTATATAATGTCAAAGAGGTCTCAGAATATGTCGGCCGCATCGATGAAATGCTCTGCCGCAAGGATGGCATTATAAAGGAGATGAACGCATGACCAATTTAGACCGCAACATCCAAAGCTACCAGCTTTGGTGCAAAAAGCTGGGGATTACCAGCGCTGATGATATCAACCGCATCGTGTCAGAAGGAACCGGCACCTGGCTCATCAACATCAGTGAAATTTGGCATGAGCAGAAAATTTCTGAAATTTCCCGCCGTATATTTGACCATATCGACCAAAAAAAAGTCATTTTTATCAGCGGCCCTTCTTCTTCTGGCAAAACTTCCTTTGCCACCCGGCTCAAGCTGCATTTAAAGGTACTGGGTATCAATGCCGTCGCTATCTCGCTGGATGACTACTTCCGCAATAAGGATGAAATGGTGCTGGATGAAAACGGCAAGCCGGATTTTGAATCGCTGGAAGCCATTGACTATGAACTGTTTAACGAACATGTACGGCGGCTGGTAGCAGGCCTGGAAGTTGGGCTGCCGCACTATTCCTTCCACCAGAACCGGCGGGTGGAAAACGCCCGTACCCTGCGGTTAGGCAAAGATGAGGTTATTATTGTAGAGGGCATTCACGGCCTGAACGAAAAGCTGGCCTCTGGCATACCCGACGAAAATAAATACAAAATTTACTGTACCGCACTAACCGTGCTGACCCTGCACGGCGAAAAAATATCCTCTACTGACACCCGGCTGATCCGCCGTACCATCCGCGATTATTACTTCCGCAACAGCCCCTATCACTACACACTGGATTTGTGGCCGGATGTAGAAAGCGGCGCAGTCAAAAACATTTTCCCCTATACCGATAGTGCGGATATCATTTTTAATTCTTCCCTATTATACGAATTTTGCATTTACCGCCAGCATTTCAATAAAATTGTCCCCGTGCTGCCGCCAGAAGATGAAGACTATGAAACAGTAGAGCGGCTGCAAGGCATTGTAAACAGCTTTGCCCCAATGGATGATGACATGACGCCTCCCACTTCGCTGGTACGGGAATTCGTCGGCGGCAGTACTTTATTTTAAAGACAATACATGCTGTAAAATCCCGCATGGCAAACGCCCATGCGGGATTTTAAAAAGCAATTATTTCTGTTTCCGCCCAACCAAAAGCACCAAATCAATGGTCATGGCATGCAAGTTTGCAATATCGACGGCATTGGTGTCGATGTGAAACGTCATGGGCGTCATATGCAAAAAAGCCTCGGCCAAATCCGGCGAAACCGGATAAGTACGCACAACGCGCCGGGTTTCTATCCGGTCCATATGCCTGTCAAAATGCGCCGCCACCGCTTGGTTATCATGTGATTTGTGCCGGAGCTGTGCCGATACCGCCTGGCGGATTTCCTGCAAATAGCCTGCGCCGGGTACAGCTTTCACCACAATACCATCCGGCGCCAGCAAGCGCAAAAACTCCCCATAATTAGCCGGCGTGAGGAAGTTAAGCAGCACGTCCACGCACCCGCTTCGCAAAGGGATATGGGAAAGGTCCGCTACCATCCAGCCCACATCAGGCTGCCCGCGGCTTGCCAGCCCAATCGCCTCTTTCACATTGTCCAACCCCAAAACCCGCCGCCCATTTTGCTGCAGGGCAGACGCATAATACCCCTCGCCGCAGCCCACATCCAGCACCACGGCGCCGGGCGGCGCATACCTTGTCAAAATAGCTTCCAGTTCATCCAGCACGGCACGGTAGCACCCCGCCCTAAATACTGCTGCCCGGTTTTCAAACAATACCTTATGATAGGGCGTTTTTTTGCTGGAAGTTAAAAAATTGACATACCCCTTTTTTGATATATCATAGCAATGCCGGTTCCCACATATCAGGCTGCCGTTTGAAAAGGAAAGCGCCTGGCCGCACAGCGGGCAGCGCAGCAAATCCAGGTTTTTCCTCAGCGGCAGATACTTCATTGCGCTTCCCCGCCCTTGGCTGGGGCATTTAAAATCTCCATAAACTCTTCCCCGGTAACGGTTTCTTTTTCCAGCAAATATGCCGCCAATTCATGGAGCTTATCCATGTTTTCCTGCAAAATATCCCGCGCTTTTTTGTGGGCGGCTTTAATGATAGATACTACCTCGCGGTCAATCTGTGCCGCCGTTTCCGGCGAACAGGCAAGAGACGCATCCCCGCCCAAATACTGGTTACTGACTGTTTCCAATGCCGTCATATCAAAACCGTCGCTCATACCCAGCCGGGTTACCATCGCACGGGCAAGTTTGGTTGCCTGTTCAATATCATTGGATGCCCCCGATGTAAAAGAATTGAAAATCAATTCTTCTGCACTGCGGCCGCCGGTTAAAGTAGCAATTTTATTAAATGCTTCCTCTTTGCTCATCAGTACATTGTCGCCTTCGGCTACTTGCATGGTATAACCCAATGCCCCAGAAGTACGCGGCACAATGGTAATTTTATGCACTGGCGCAGAATTGGTCTGCTTGGCAGCCACCATGGCGTGCCCAATTTCATGATATGCCACAATGCTCTTTTCCTTATCGCTGATAACTGCCCCCTTACGCTGGTATCCGGCTATGACCACCTCTACCGCCTCGTCAAAATCAAGCTGCGACACCACACGTCGGCCAGCTTTGACAGCATGGAGCGCCGCTTCGTTGACAATGTTTGCGAGCTCTGCCCCCGATGCGCCCGAAGTCGCCCGTGCTACCGCATTGAAATCAATCTGCCCATCTGTTTTAATGCGCTGTGCATGCACCCGCAAAATGGCCTCCCGACCCTGTAAGTCCGGTAATTCTACCGGAATCCGCCGGTCAAACCGTCCTGGCCGCAGCAATGCCTGATCTAAGCTGTCGGGGCGGTTGGTTGCCGCCAGTATTACCACGCCTTTATCGCTGTTAAACCCGTCCATCTCGGTCAAAAGCTGGTTTAACGTCTGTTCCCGTTCGTCATTGCCGCCAATACCGCCGCTGTCCCGCTTTTTCCCGATGGTATCAATCTCGTCAATGAATACAATACACGGCGCCTTTTCCTGCGCCTGCTTAAACAAATCACGTACGCGCGCGGCGCCCATACCAACGAACATTTCTACAAATTCCGAACCGGAAATTGAGAAAAACGGGACTTTAGCTTCGCCGGCAACCGCTTTGGCCAGCAATGTTTTCCCAGTCCCCGGCGGCCCTACCAGCAGCGCGCCCTTTGGCATAATCGCCCCGATTTCCTTGTACCGCTGCGGGGAATGCAAAAAATCCACAATTTCGCGCAGCGCCTCTTTCGCCTCATCTTCACCGGCCACATCACCAAAGGTAATGCCCGTCTGGGCCTCTACATAAACCTTGGCGTTGCTCTTTCCAAACGACATCGCATTGCCGCCCATTTTTTTTGTCAAAAACCGTGCAAAAAGCTGCCCCACTACCACCAGCAAAATAATGGGAAAAATCCAGGACAGCAAAAAACTAAGCAGCGGCGACATTTGCTTGGGCGCCACTTTGTCAAATATAACCCCTTTTTCGTGCAGCCGGTCGGTCAAATCACTGTCCGGCATCACACTGGTAGCATACACTTTGTCGCCTTTTTCTTCGCCGGTGTCATTGGCCACAAACGCAATCTGGTCATCCCCTACTTCTGCACGGCTGATTTTCCCAGCTTCCAGCATATCCAAAAAAGTACCGTAATCCACCTTCATGACCTGGCTTTCCATCAACGAAGGCACCAACAAGGAATTAAGCAGCATCAAAACTGCAATCGCAATCAAATAATAAAATATCAGCGGCCGTTTAGGAGGTTTCCGTTCGTTCATACTGTCACCTGTCCTTTCCAATACGTCTGCCGTTTACAATCACACCGCGGATATCCAACGTCTTTTGATCCAACAGCAGCAAATCCGCCCGTTTTCCCGGTTCAATCCGGCCGGTTATGGCATCCAGCCCCACTGCGCGCGCTGGATTCCAAGACGCCAGCCGCACGGCATGTTCCAATGGGATTCCAAATTCCACCACTTTTTTTACGCACAGATGCAAATTTGCCGTACTGCCGGCAATGGTGCCATCCGGCAGTGTTGCGCGGCCATTTTTGACATAAAATTGCAGGCCGCCTAATTCATATTGGCCGTCTGCCATACCGGCAGCGCACAGCGAATCACTAATCAAAACCATGCGCTCCGGCCCTACCATCCGGTACAATAGGCGGATAATCGCCGGATGCAAATGGATACCGTCGGTAATACTTTCACAAAAAACACGTTCGTCTTCCAACGCCGCGCCGATGGCATTTGGATCGCGGTGTTTGAGCGGGCGCATGGCATTGAAGGTATGCGTCAAAACCGTTGCCCCGGCGTCAATCGCCGCCCTGGCCCTTTCATAGTCGGCATCGGTGTGCCCCATGGCAACTGCAACCCGGTCTTTTACCGCCCGGATAAACTCCAGTGCGCCCTCCCGTTCAGGCGCAAGGCTAATCAGCCGTACAGCACCGCCGCTGGCAGCATTGATACTATCAAATTCTTCCACCGATGGGTCGCGCAAATACGCCGGGTTTTGTGCACCCTTATAGGCATACGAAAAATACGGCCCTTCCATGTGCATCCCGCCGACATTGGCTCCATCCGTCCCTTGCTCCATGGCTTGCTTAACGCTTTTGGCCGCCTGCTCAAGCGCTTCAAAAGAAATGGTCGAAGTGGTTGCCAAAAAAGTGGTTACCCCGTGCGCCGCATAGTATTTCGACATGGTGTTAAGCGACTGGTAACTTCCGTCGCCTGCATCACAAGCGTCGCAGCCATGGGTGTGGATATCAATAAAGCCAGGCACTACATAACAGCCGGTAGCCTCTATGGTATCCCCCGCCTGTCCGCCTGGGCGCCCGGCAGAGGCATACAGCCCTGCAATCATTGTCCCATCCGTCCCCAAATCGCGGTCTACAAACGTAAACGACGCATCTAATACTTTCCCGCCCCAAATTATCATATTGCCCCACGCTCCTTTTATCCTCTGTTCTTTTTTATTTTCCAGCCCCATATCATAAAAGCATAGTATTGCGCTGTGCGCACCGTATCACTGCTTGTATTTTCCAAACGTCTTCATTATATCATGTTTTTCAGCAATGTCAAAGCCCTACTCTTGCATTTTTCCCAAATTCCCTGTATAATAGTAAATAGAATTCTGATGAGGGATGACTTTACTTGAAAAAAATTCTGTGCGATACATATAAGGATATGAGCAAACAGGCCGCACAACTGATGATTGACCAGGTACGTACAAAACCAGACTCTGTCTTAGGGCTTGCTACAGGTTCATCGCCCATTGGCATGTATGAAGAACTTGTGGCTGCCTATCAAGCCGGAAAAGTAGATTTTTCCAAAGCAAAATCGTTCAATTTGGACGAATACTATATTATTTCCAATGACAATGACCAGAGCTATCACTATTTTATGAACCAGCACCTATTTCGACATGTCAATTTCCTGGAATCCCACGTGCCAGACGGCAGCGCACCAGACGCCGACCAAGAATGCGCCGCCTACGACAACATGATTGAAGCTGCCGGCGGCATTGACCTGCAAGTGCTGGGGATTGGGCCAAACGGGCATATCGGCTTTAATGAACCGGATACCTTTTTATATGCCGGCACCCATAAAACCGGGCTTTCACAAAAAACCATCCAAGCCAACGCCCGCTTTTTCCCTTCTATTGACGATGTGCCAAAAATGGCCATTACAATGGGAATGGGAAACATTTTAAAAGCCAGAAAAATCATTCTGCTCATCACTGGCAGTAACAAACGGGAAGTAGCAGACGCCATCTTCAATGGCAAAATTACCTGCGAGCTTCCGGCGTCCTTTTTACAGCTGCATCCAGATACAACTGTTTTTATTGACCAAGGGATTTACCAGAAGTAAAAACAGAACCGAACCGGGCTGTACACACAGCCGGTTACAACCCGGAATATTCCTGCGCTGCTTCAAATATGGAGCGATGAACATGCAAACATTTCTCAGAAAAAAGAAATGTTAATAGCAAAGAGGAGGCCGGCAATGATAAAATTGGATAATGTGTTGCCCGCCAGACTATGCCGTAGGCAACCCATACCATTGCCAGCCTCCGCTATGGCGCCGTTTTTGGTAAGATATACCGGCAACCAACACAGTGGATAAAAGAAGATTGTTCAAAAGTAGGCCGATGAACTTCCTGCAAGAGAGCGGTCAAGAAACCTTTTTGCCCCCTCCAAATTTGTTTGATTTTTTGCTAACATATCTATTTTTTATTCCAATCCCAATTCCCGATATGGGATTTTTAATACATCATGTTCTTTTGCATTTTCATATGCAACAAACAAAACCCGGTTTTCCCGGTCAGGGCAGGCATGCGGATAAAAAAAGCGCTCGTCCGCCCCGGCAATATCCAACAGCGGCTCAAAATTTATCCCGTTTCTGCTGCGATAAATTGCAAGATGTGTGCGGTCCCCGGGCGTCTGGCTGAAATTGCTCATCATAAAAACCTGGTTTTCCAGTTTTATCGCTGTTACTTTCGTATCGGCGTTGGGGATATCCGACAGTACCGGTTCCGTCCAATGCCGTCCAAAATCGCAGCTCGTGCTTATCATCAAATACCCTTTGTTATTCCGGCAATACATCACAAGGTTGCCGGGCTGCAGTTCAACCACATTGGGCTCCCAAAGCGAAACATCCGAACGAATGTATCCATACCGCTGCCAGGTAACCCCCTGGTCTGACGAAATACCCACCCCGCAACGGTATGGCCATGGCGCAATGTCGTTTTGCATGGTCGTTTGCGTAAAGGAAAACTCTGCTACGATTTCCTGCCAATATAATGGGAACAGATATTCCCCATTACTCATAACAATCCCCTGGCGCAGGGAACAGCCATTGATCGGCCCGGATGGGCTGATTGGCTCCGTCCATGTTTTCCCGCTGTTATAGGTATACGAGAAATAATTTTCCAGTTCCCGGTAAACAGACTGCGCCGCATAGGTATGTACCACTGCAAACGGCGTTCCCCCTTCGCAAAACAGCTCCGGCGTCCAAACGCCCCGCTGCTCATGGGAAAATACCTTTTCTGGCTCCGTCCATGTCTTCCCGCCGTCATAGCTGCGGGAAACCGCCGTATAATTGTCGTTGCCCGGTTCCTTTTCCCCGCCTGTCAAAAAAAAGCACAGCAGGGAATGATCGGGCATAATTCGCAAAACCGGTTCCCGGCCATATCGATCAAATTCTGCAATTTTATACCGTTCCATCATCTCTGTCAAAGAGAAAACGGGCGGAAAAATATCCGCCCGTCTCTCTTATTCCTCCTTATCCAAATAATTTACCTGGAATTGCTGGGCTGCTTCTGCCAAAACAGTGTTGACATCTGCATTTTGATTGTTTAACACCTCTTGGATACAATTATCCAGCACCTGGTAAAGCTCCTGGCAGGCAACCGGTTCTTCTGCCCGGACGGTCACGCCCTCTGCATCCACATATTCCTTAAAATATTTTTCGTCCGCATTGCGGTACTTTTCAATCATTTCGTTCCGGTAATTGCTGTACTCTGAATTATCCGCCCAGTGGTCATACGGGGCGAACGCAACCAAATCCCCTTGTTCCGCCTTGGTTTTATATTCATTTTCCATATGTTCCTTTGCAGTATCTGTCAGATTTGGCGAAATACCAATCGCTTCAAACCAGCGGAATGCAGCGTCCATTTCTTCCGGCGTTGCGCCATCCCGGATGACCTTTAAATTCCCGCCCATGACGGCAAAACGGCCCGCCGGCCCGGCCGGGATACGGCCTACCGAGATAGAATCTTTGCTCATGCCGTAACGGGATGTCAAAATATCGCGCGGAGGGCTGTCAAACGTCATCGCAGCCTGCCCGGATGCGTACATTTCCAAGGCTTCGTTAGGGCTAAGCAAGGTATTGGCTGACATCGCGTTGTATTCCCATTTTAAATCCTTTAAATACTGCAGGGCCGCCGCGCATTCCGGGGAATCAAACGTTGCAATCCATTTCCCGTTTTCCTGCTTCATAAATTCTGTCCCATAAGCCCAGGCAATGTTCATAAAATGCCATCCGCCATAGTTATTGGTCGTCGGGAAAGCAAACCCCACTTTCCCGGTCCGTTCGTGGATCAACTGCGCCGTTTCTGCCAGTTCCTCAAACGTCTGCGGGATTTTCGCCGTACCATCCTCATTGAGCAGCCCAGCTTCTTCAAAAATGTCCAGATTGATATACAAACCCATCATATATGCGCTTGACGGTATCATATAAACCTTCCCATCTTTTTGGACCATATCCAAAATTTCAGGCCGGATGGTATCGGCATACCCATATTTCTCATAATAATCAGTGATATCTGCTGCGAACCCAGCATCGATAATTTTGCTGACTTCTGTAAAAAACGTACCGTATACAGTCGGGATTTGGTTGCTGGCCGCCTGCGGCAGGAAAGTATCGACAGCATAGCCCCAATTGCGCGGTTCCAAGGTAACATCTGGGT
Organism: uncultured Clostridia bacterium; assembly: GCA_937959315.1. GTDB lineage: Bacteria > Bacillota > Clostridia > UMGS1810 > UMGS1810 > CALGRC01. The sequence goes on from CALGRC010000011.1 coordinate 15,907, forward strand.
TTTCTGCTTCAAATTTTTCCACAGTGCTCATAAAATTGGCATGGTTTTCTTCATCAGATTCTGCCGGCATCCCATCGACCGACAGCACTGTTTTCCCGTCAGTCTGTTCATCTGCGCAGCCGGAAAAGCACAGCAACAGCAAAAGGCCGCACAAGATCAAGCACAACCGCCTCGTTTTTCTAAATTTTTTCATGCAAAATACCTCCTTTTTTATCCCAAATTTTCCTGTTTAACGATAAACCACCATACTCATGGGGTGCTGCCAACGGTTCATATATACGATCTCCGAACAATTTTCCCCTACGCTTTCATAGTCGAGGACATCATCAATCGTTCCGGAATACACTTTATTCGTTGCGCTGTCAAATACCACAATCCGCCCGGAAACATTGCTGTTATTGGTATTAAAAGCTTCGTGTACCTGGTTTGCCTCCAAATTGGACGAACCGTTTGCCTCCTGGCGGCTCTTTAATATCAGCGTCCCGCCCAGCTTTTTCTCGGCATATCCAAAAGAGATTCTTGGATTATACGAATAGTTGGATACCGTTGTAAAGGACAGCGGCGCCATCGAATTGCCGTCTGCGGCGGGCGCCCAGATGGGCGGCGTTGCTGTAGACCCCTCTTCGGGGAACAGGCTCCCATGGTTTTGGCTGTAATCAAACCAGACCTGGATTTTCACAACTTCCCCCATAATGTCCTGGCCAATCCGGATGATGTCGCCCGGCCCTAACTGGTCCGGAGAGGAAATCCCGGTGCCCCCGTCAAACATTTCCGTCTTTTCTGATACCGAAAAAGAGGCGGTGGACCCTCCATAGTTCCCTTTTAACGACCAAAGGATTTCATCATCCTCTGAAAGCGTTTCTGCAACCGATTCAATCACCATCAGGCGCGAGTCCTGATTGATGGCGGCAGCATCGTCCATTTTCACAACAACCACTTCTTCGTTTTCCCTGTCCTGGTTGACCTTATACATTTCCGCCTGGTATGTCTGATCCTGGAAAAACGCCGCCCTGGTTAACACTTGCAATTCAGACGGGTCGGCGTCCCGGATCATACCGTCGGTTGGGACACGGAAAAAGATGGTTTCGCCCCAGTCGACCCTGCCCAGCGGCCCCAATAAATCCGCACTGCTCCAATAAATGTAGCCCTGCATTGGCTGTGTCACCTGTAACGTGTTTTCATTTTCCGCTTCCGTTTTGGTTTTGGTGTCAATCACCTTCACATTCCCTTCTGCGTCAAGGCCGTATCGGATGAGCTGCGGCGCCAAAGCATCGCCGACGCCGCCCAAACGGTTGATGGCCTCCTGCGCCTCTACGGAACTTACCCCGTCAACGGTGACTTTATCAGCCAACGTAAACAACATAATCTGATTTTGCTGCGTCAGCGCTTTGATGACAACCTGGTCATCCAAACCGTTGCGTTGGATTGCACTGTCAAATACATACGCAAACTGCATACTTTCTGAGGTGCCAAAATCCAATGTTACAATATTGCCTTCTAAATCCAGATGGATGGTAACAGAATCCCCTGCCTCTGGAACCATCATCCCATTCATTTCATAAATAGGATGGAATGGATAATCCTTGCCGTCAATGGTCAGCATGGTCCCCTTGCTGCCGCTGCTTACTTCTTCTACCGTCCCAAGCGCCAGGCCCGAGCATTTGCAAATTTCAATATACTGCCCCGGCGTTTGTGCAACCAGCAGGACGTCGTTTTTGCCAATACGGTCGGCAGAGATTGCCTCTCCCGTGTCCGACAAAATTTTCACTATCTCATTTGCGCTCTCATCATAGTTTACAGTCGGCACTGTGCCTGTTTTGTACTGGTTGTAAATGACCCGGTTTTCTGTGTCAACAAACGAAACAGAGAACACATCATAATCGGTCACAACCGCCAAATCGTATCCGCCGCCGTCCCCTGTTGAAAACAGTTTGATTTTCCCTGTTTCCGGGCAGAGTTTTTCAGAAATCCCATCCCCTGCCGGGGCACCGTTGTATACCAGTTTCACATTCCTTGCAATTTTTGCGCGCTTTTCCCGCCCGTTTTCATTGGACCAATATGATAAAATGTAATCGGATGACAATTCATCAATATCGCCCGCATTGATTTCCAAGACATCTTCCCCATCTTGCTTGGTGAGATATAAGATCGTCCCAAAATCATCTGTATCCGTCTTGCTATAAAACCCGGTTACTTCGTGGCCCAAATATTCCATCCCGTTATATGGATGGAAAAACCACTGCCCTTCAATTTGCATTTTATCTTTTGCCAGGCTTGCCAGTCCCGTCCAAGCGGTGCCGTCTGCCGCAGCGACCCTGCCCGAAATGGGATAAACATCATGGTATTCGCTTAAAATGGTGACCCCTTCTGTCGATTGATATCCTACGCTTTGGCCGGATATCCATACCTGGTTGAGCATATCCATGTTCAGGGCATGATAGATGAGTTTTACCATATTTGTCCCGTCCAGCGGTTCGCCAAGCTGCATCCCCGTGCCATCCAGCAGCCCGTTTTCCTGTGCAGCGCGGAGGAACCCCGTATAATATCCGCCCGTTTCATTGGAATACCCTGAAAACCCCGTCAACGTCATTAAAACTTTAACGGCTTCTTCAAAAAGGATCGCATCATCCGGCCGGAACAGG
>CALGRC010000012.1 GCA_937959315.1 uncultured Clostridia bacterium
GCAGGTGGCGTCGGCACTGCGGCTGGAAAATATCACACGGACCGGCTAGGAGGCGGCGGTGGCATTGGACGAGGATGCCAATGCCATCGTGCTGCGCATGCAGTTTGGCGCAATCAAACGGAATTGTTGACAGGAGGGAAAGCATGAGCGTAAAAGCGTTGGAAGAACGGGTGGTGGCAAACATCGTCCGCGCAGAAATTATTGAAGAAAAGGAAGGCGGTAACACGTATGTGTTTACCACATCCAGTGAGGCGGGTATTACCCCCTATATGAGCGAGGGGGAGGAAAAAATCCATCGGGTGAAAAACCAGATTTTGGGGTCGCTGCGCACCGAGGATATTGTGCTGGGGTATGATATCCGACTGGTGAACAATACCTTTTGCCCCGAGCTTTTGGCCATTGTGGACGGCGGGACGGTGACCTATGACGATGATGGGACAACCTTTAAAAGCTATGAAGCACCGGCGGCCGGCGAGGTGGTGGACCGGGAAAAGGTGACGGTCAACATCTACAGCGAAGAGGTGGATTGTGACGGCGATACGGTAAGCTATTTCAAGTTTACATTTTTGCACGCCAAGGGCAAACCGGTGGAATATTCGATACAGGACGGGGAATTTTACATTCCTGAAATGACGCTCAAATCGCGGGCCAAGAAGGGCGAAAAGCCGGTGAAGGTAGAGGTGCTCTCGGAACTGCCGGATGATAGCCTGACAGCTTGACGGATGGAGGCGCTGGATGGTGAATGAAATGGAAATTGCGCTCACTGGCTTTGATGGGCGCGGCGAATGGAAGGTGACGGTACGCCGGCCAAGTATTTTAACCCTGGCGCGGTTGGGGAAAATCCCCAACCCGCTTTTGGGTGCGGCGGCCAAGCTGTTTTCCTTTGGCGGGAAGGCAGAAGATCCGTCTTTGAAGGAAGTGGCGGATATGCTGCACATTGTAGCGGAAGCGTCGCTGGTGCAGCCTGCATATGAGCAGGTAAAAGAAAAACTGACCGATGAACAGCTGATGGAGCTGTATCAGTTTGCGAAAGGCGGTGTGGATGCCCTCCATTGCTTTCGCAGGCTCGGAGGGCTTTCTGCGGGTGGTACTGGCGGCAAAGCGCAGCGGCAGGGCGGCAAGCCAGGTGCTGGGCATTGAGGACGCCTATGAAGCGTTTTGCGTAGACGAGGCCGCGGGATTTGTAAATGCACAACTGGAAGCGGGGATGCGCCCGGTGCGGCATGTGAGCAACCGGGAAATTGCACAGTCGCTGGAAAAAGGCAGGTGGGAATGAGGCATGGCAAAAAAGAAGGTGCAAACGGCGTTTGAACTTGCGCGGGATGAATTCACCTACCGCACCAAGTCGTCGGACATATCGCTGGAAGAGCAGATGGCATGGTGGCAGGACGCGCTGGAAAAATACGCCTATGACATAGAAGCGGTGAAGGCGGCCAACATTGCGCTGTATGAACTGGAAAAAAAGAAGCAGAAGGAGACGGAAGCGGCGGCCAAGCAAGCGGCGAAGGAACAGGAAAAGCAGCGCAGGCAGCAGGTGGGGGATTACGAAGACGGCATTGCCCAAATGGAGGCCGAGGACGAGCGGTGGAATGAGCAGCAGCGGCGCAGCGGCCAGATAACTGAAAACGATTTTATCTATTCCCTCTCGGCCAGGGCGCAGCGGTACCGGCAGTATGCGGACGAGGTGCTGCAGATTGACTATATGACCGAGGAGGAACGCTCTGAGCTGCGGCAAAAATATTTAAACCTTGCGGCACAGGCAGAGGAAGACTATCAGGAGCAGCACTTGGCGTATCTCCGCCGGCAGGCAGACAGCGAGGATGCGCTGTCGCGCCAGTATATCAGCGACCGCAATTTTTACGACGACTGGGCGGCGCAGGGGGACAGTGCGGCAGACGCCTATGCGCGTGTGGATGCGCGCAACCGGCAGTATATGGAAGACGGGGTTTTGTCATACGAGGAATATGCCCAGCGCATGGAGCAATTTGGCAGGGATATGTATGACGACCGCCTTCAGGCGTCCTATGACTGGCTGGAAGGGCAGCGGGATATGAACGAATTGTCGGAGGCAGAGTATGTAGCCGGGCTGGAACGGATGCAGCAGTATACCACCGAATATTATG
>CALGRC010000013.1 GCA_937959315.1 uncultured Clostridia bacterium
GGTAATGTTAATGTAAATGATGAAAAGGAAATTGAATATGTTGTAGAAACACAAATAAGAGCCATGGATAATGTAATAGACCTAAATTATTATTCAGTTCCATTTGCAGAAGTTACAAACAAAAAATATAGAGCAATTGGATTAGGAACAAGTGGTTATCATCATATGCTTGCAAACAATAAAATTCATTGGAATGAGGAAAAACATTTAGAATTTACAGATGAGGTATATGAAAAGATTAATTACTATGCAATTAATGCAAGTATGAAAATTGCAAAAGAAAAAGGTAAATATTCTTGTTTTGAAGGTTCAGATTGGCATAATGGAAATTATTTTGATTTAAGAAATTATACTTCAGAAAAATGGAATAAATTAAATGGAATGTATGATTATATTTATAACGAAAATATAAAAAGTAGTATTAAAGAAATGGCATTGAATTATTTAAATAAAGAAAAAGAAACTGTTATAAATACAACAGATTTTAGTGAAATTCAGTCATATATTTATAAAGCAATAGAATATAATGAAAAATTTAGTGATACTCATAATGAATTTGAAAATCTATGTTTATCAAGAGAACAATTAATTTCTAAAATATCAGAATTATTAGAACCTATTATTGTAAAAGATGGTTTAGGTGGATATTATGATGATAAAAAAGATGTATATAAAGGATATAATAATTCAGAAACAATCGGTGTAGTTTATCATGCTGATATACCATCATATGAGTTTTATGGCGATATATTAGTAAGTAATAGCAAAGAATACTGGCAAGACTTGATACAAGATGAAAATACAGCATTAAATCAGAAAATGCTTGATAATAATGGTAGTAAAGATATAACAATTTATTATTGTAAAGGAAATTCAATTAATATACCAGACTTATCATATTTTAATAATATAATATCTTCTGATAATGCTTATATCTATAATAATGACGTTATATATATAAAAAATAAAACAATAGGAATTGGAAAATATAGTTTATCATTTAATAAATAATAGAAATTAGATGAAAAGAAAGGGGAATACATATGAGATACTGTCTAAAATGTGATAAAGAAGTTACTGATAAATATGTACCAAACTGTCCAGATTGCGGTGGAACTATAGTGTGGAAACCAAGTGAAAAAGATATGAAAAGAATGAATATTATAATGCCAACAATATTTATAATTGGGGCTATATCATTTATCATAATTATAGCTCTTATTATTGGAGAAATTAAACCAACATCATCACCAAAATCACCGGAAGAACAACGCTATGAAGAACAATATCAGAATGAAAAACGTAAAGAAATAGAGGGAATATATGACGCGATAGATGATTATAAGTACAATGAATATAAAAACAAAAAATAAATAAAGGGGAATACATATGAAACAAATAATTAAAAAGGTAATAGCGGCGGTTATATGCGGTAGTTTATTGCTATCATTAGCGGCTTGCGGCGGAAATGATAAAGAAATACCAATACGAGAGCATAATAATATTCCAAGAGATGTAGAAAATGAAGAAGGTGTTATAAAACCATACACAAAAGTAGATGGTGAAGTATTAGAATTAGATGAAATTAGTTTTCAGATTATAGGATATGAAATCTATCATAATGATAAAAATCAAGATATATTATTTATAAATTGTAAAGTAACAAATAACTCATTAGAAGAATTTGATAGCAATAATGATTTACTTATAACATCATTTCAAAATGGTGTTAGCTTACCAAATAGATTATTTGGTTATATTCCCACTGAGTTAACAATTCAATCAACTGAAAAAATAATACTTAAATCAGGTGGAACAACAGATAGATTTAATTATGCAGTAGGTGATTTAGATAATTTACAGGATGATGTAGAAATAGAGTTTGTAAAGTATGATAAAAATCGAGTAGTTAAAGACAAAAAAACAACAAAAATATCAATAAAATAATAAATACCAAAGCGGCTAATAGATAATATTAGCCGTTTTCTTTTTATATACTTGACAATATAATAGACTTAATATAAAATATAAATATCAAATATTATTATAAAGGAGTGAACGATAATGACAGAAATACCTTATGATTTTGCGAACCTTACAGCAAAGCAGATTAAAGATTACATGGATACTAATGCTTCTGAAGAACAGAAAAAGGAGTTTGTAAAAGTAGCCTTTATTACTCAGAAGAAGAAAATCGGTGTGGAAGTTAGAGATGAAAATGGGAATATCGTAATGTATCAAGTGATGGATAAGGACGGCAAGCCAAAACTAAATAAAAAAGGTCATCCGATAATGAGAAAGAAACTTCAATATGTGGTACAAGAAAACGGTGAGGAAACAACTACATTTTCTCTACTGAAAGCTAAATGGTGGTTTGCTGAGAAATTCCCCGAAGCTGTTGAGAATGTTCCCAAAAGAAAAGAAAACAAAGAAAAAGTTGGCGACATATTCGCTGATTGGATATAACTTTATAGACGTTAAATAATAGCGGAGCGGGAGCGGCAGGGGCATATTTCTAATTTGCGTTAAAATGCCTCTTAAATCGATTTTAGACGCTTGCCTATACCCGTACATACCAAGAGGGCAAAACACGTCTTAAAACGCAAAATAGAGGGCACAAAAACAAAGTGAGGGTGGCAAACTATAGCCGCCCTCGTTTCATGTGTGCCGCCGCATTTTCTTTGTTTGATTTTTACAAAATTCAAAATTTATTATAGCTTTTCAAAAAAATCAAATTATGTAAATCTATAAATCCGCTTATATCAAGGCTTTAAGCGGATTTCTTATTTTATAATTTATATAATACGATTAAAAATGGTATTGCTCATGGGCGTACTAATATCAAACCGAAAGATGGTAGCCCTTGGATTGAAATAAAAGATTATAACAGTCAAAAGCAACAAACCGCCTATTTATTTATACCAATAAATTTTATAAAAGAACTATATAAGGTCTATAAAGAGATTGAAAACAGTGTAAACCCAAATAAAAAGACTTCAAAACAGAAACCAAACAACCGTACAACAAAGACCAAACAAAAGAAAGCGTCTTGAAAGGTGGTCGCACTTTATGCACAACAATCCCCTTTCCCCATCAGAACAAATCCGGCAAGCCGTTACTGACTACCTGCACTACACTTGGATATTTGGCGAGGACGTGGAGCGGGACAAGACGTGCGGAACAGCGGGGCGGGATGGTGGCACAGAATACCCCTTAGACGAACAGGAACGCCCCTAAAATCCATTTTGCCGTTTCAGCTATGGAAGTTTTACGGGAGCGGCACAAACCGCTCGTAAAAGTGAAATTTATCAAGAAGTGCCAATACATAAAGGAACGCAAGCAGGTTTATTCCCGCTTGCGTTTTCCTATCTTCAAAAGTTCCATTGGATATCAATGTAAATCTCGCCTGTATATGCGTCCTTTTCGCCAATGATGATTTTATCTATCAAATCCATAATCAGCTGCCTTGTTATCTTTTTATCTGTCATAAAGCGTTCTATGGCTTGCTTTGCGCTCAAATTCCGTGCCGTTAATTCGTCGGCGGTATGCAGTTCGCTTTCATAGTCTGCAATGGTTTTGCCAAGGCTGTCCCGCCTGTGCTGAAATTCCGTATTCATAGCGGTAAACTGTTCCTCGTCTATCAAGCCTTTTACCTTATCCAAATACAGGGTTGTTACCGCCTTTTGTATATCGGCATATTCTGTTTTGGCTTTAGAAAGCTGTTTTTTGGCAAAGGTATTGTCTTTTGCCGTCTGGCAAAACGTCTTACTTTCCGCATACGCTTTTGTCATTTCCCTGATACGCGCCTTGACGTATTCCACCAGATAGGGCAGGGGAATATTCGGCGTTTGGCAGCGGCGTTCCTTGGGCAAATCGTACTTGTGGCGGCAGCGCAAATATTCGTTGGTGTCGCGGCTGTTATTGCGCTGCATTAGCGCGCCGCAATGATAACAAAAGCACTTGCCCGACAATAAATGGATTTCCCCCGTTTTATCTGTCTGCTTGTGCATGGCAAAAATGCGCTGGGACATTTCATAAATCTGGCGGTCAATGATGGGCGCATGGGTATTTTCAGCGATAATCCATTCACTTTTCGGCAGCTTGCGTATCTTATGCGACTTGTAGCTGACCTTTTCCACCGTATGCTGTACCGTATCGCCGCAATAGGTTTGGTTGTGCAGGATATCCCGCACGGTGTAATTGTTCCACAAACCAATTTCATCCTCTGCATACAGCTTTTCTTTGCGCTTGCCGGTCAGTTCCTGATACTTGCGAGGGTTGGGGATATGCTGTTCATTGAGCAGCCGCGCAATGGTCTGCGCCCCTTTGCCGCTGGTGTGCCATGCAAATATCTGCCGCACAATGGGAGCGGTTTCCTCGTCCACAATCAAGTGGTTTTTCTGCTGGGGGTCTTTGGCATAGCCGTAGGGCGCAAACGCGGCGATATATTCCCCCTTTATCATTTTATCCTTGAATACCGCCCGAATATTGTCGCTGATTTCTTCCACGTACCATTCATTGGTAAGCGCCATAATCTGTCGCGCCTTTTTATTGCCCTTGTTGGAACTGTCGGCATTGTCTACAATGCTGACAAACCGCACCCGCCATTCTAAAAACTTGCCGTGTATGTATTGTTCTACCACGCTCATATCACGGGAAAAGCGACTTTGCGTTTTGCACAGTACAATATCCACATTGCCTTGTTCACATTCTAAGAGCATTTCCCGCCACTTGGGGCGATTGGTATCTGTGCCGGAAAAATCATCATCCGCATACACGCCCACCACTTCCCATTCCTGTTTCAGCGCATAGGACAGCAACATACTTTTCTGGTTCTGGATGCTTTCGCTTTCGCCTTGGTTTTCATCCTCCTTTGATAACCTGCAATAAATCGCTACCCGTTCCATACCTTGCTACATCACCTTTTCTTCCGGCTGTGATTGCGTAAAATAAAGAGTGATGATTTTGTGCAATATGGCATATAGACGCTCTTTATCATTTGTCTTGTAGTGTTCCACAAACTTAAATTTGTACCGTGGCTTCCTCGACATCGGCAAACACCTCCTTATATATTCATCCTATGCATATACAAGGGAAAATATGGCACGGGTGTGCTGAGGAAGGTTCTACGTCTGTATAAATCCAGATGATCTCTGATTTTCTGCATTTGACATTGATGGCGCGGTCAATCATCTGCTGGCCGCACTCGGTCAAATACACCCTCAAATTCTCGATGCACTCTTTATCACAACAGTGCATAGGTTATCGATTGCATAAAAAGCCCGGATTTATCGAATCCGGGCTTTTTTGTTACATAGGCTGTACCATCAGGTATGTAGGGATGTAGAAACTCATGGCATGCTTGTTGTTTACCTGGTCATACC
>CALGRC010000014.1 GCA_937959315.1 uncultured Clostridia bacterium
TGTAAACACCCGTCCTTTGTTGGAAGCCAGAAAAAACAGCAAATCAAACTCCTTGCCTGTCAATTCTACTGTTTGTCCATACACAGTAACAACGCGATTGTTTTTATCAATCGTCATATTTTGCAGCTGTATCAAATCAGGGTGAATTTCAGCTGCCGGATTCAAGACAGTATAACTGCGAACCAGTGAATGAACACGGGCTGTCAATTCATTAATACCAAAAGGTTTTGTCAGATAATCATCAGCGCCCAACCGCAGTCCGCGAACTTTGTCGGCCTCATCACTTTTAGCGGTGAGCATAAGCACAGGCGCAGAGTTGCATTCTCTGATTTTTTGCAAAACCTGAAATCCGTCCAAATCGGGTAGCATAATATCCAGAATAACCAGCGTAAGATCACTCTTGTACTGATCCACAAGCTGCAATCCCTCCGCACCGCCATAAGCAACCAGCGCTGTCAAACTCTCATGCTCTACACATTTTTTGATAAGCGCACAAAGTGCTTCGTCATCGTCTATAATTAAAACATAATCCATATCTGTTTCCTCCTGCTGTTTCAATTTCAATGTTATTATTATATACAGAAGTCACCGCAATGACAATGAACAAGGCAAGTATAACAAACCTGTACAAATAAAAACAAGCACCATTCCACTATCCTGGGGAATGATGCTTGTTTTCTAAATATTTTTGTATTTCCGATGCCAAGGACATAGCGCCGGTGATGATATTTTGGGTCATAGTTTCTTTGTTGTTAAAATCAATCCGGTTTTCTAAAATAACTTCTAATACTGAATACTGCGGCATTTCTTTTCTGTCTTGATTCCATGGAGACAGTTTCAAAATTTCCCAGTATTGCTTTTGCACATCGGCATTCTGCCCCATAAGCCATAATTCAAACTGCATTTTTTCATGATTTAATACCACGCCAAATCGCAATTTACGGTTTCTTAAGTATGCATTAAAAAAAGGAAAATAGGTATAATCCAAATACCCAAATGAGATACCGCCGGTGTGATACGCTTTTGGGAAGCCGGACTTTAACTCTGCTACATATTTAGTCAAGGTTAAATATGCCGTTCGTATGTGCCCATAGCGCAACTGTTCCTTATAAATTTCTATACTTGTTTGAATATCTTTTTCCATTCCCATTCTCCTATACAGATTTATCTATCATGGTTCTATTTCTCCGGCACACAAAAACAAGACACAGGTATACATTCCCATGCCAT
>CALGRC010000015.1 GCA_937959315.1 uncultured Clostridia bacterium
CCACCAGCTTGGGCAGTTCCTCGCCATACAGCTGGTGGCCGACCGCATTGAGGCGGAGCTGTCGTCCATCATCGACAACGGCTATTCGGTTTTGTACATCATTGCGCAAAAGCTGGTGTCCAAGTCGCTGTCGGACGGCTACCTGGTGGGCAGCCGGGGCAGCGTCGGCTCGTCGATGGTGGCCTACCTTTCGGGGATCACCGAAGTAAACTCGCTGCCGCCCCACTATGCCTGCCCAAACTGCAAGCACAGCGAATTTATTTTGGACGGCTCGGTGGGCTGCGGATTTGATATGCCCGACAAGGACTGCCCCAACTGCGGCACAAACATGCGTAAGGACGGCCACGACATCCCATTTGAAACCTTTTTGGGCTTCGGCGGCGGCAAGGAACCGGATATTGACCTTAATTTTTCGGGCGACTACCAACCGGTGGCGCACAAGTACACCGAAGAGCTGTTTGGCGAAGGGCATGTGTTCCGCGCAGGCACCATTGGTACCATTGCGGAAAAAACGGCGTTCGGCTATGTCAAAAAATACTTTGAGGGCAAGGGCCAGACGGTCAGCAACGCCGAACTCACCCGGCTGGTGCGGGGATGCACCGGCGTCAAGCGCACCACCGGCCAGCATCCGGGCGGCGTAATGATTGTCCCGCGCGACCGGGACGTACACGAATTTACCCCCATCCAGCACCCGGCGGACGACCGGGACAGCGGTATTATTACCACCCATTTCGACTACCACTCCATCTCCGGCAAGCTGCTCAAGCTGGACCTTCTGGGCCACGACGACCCGACGGTTATCAAAATGCTCGAGGATCTGACCGGTATCAACGCGCGGCAAATCCCGCCCGGAGACCCAGAGACCATGAGCCTGTTTACCTGCACCGACGCGCTGGGCGTAAAGCCAGAAGACATCGGCAGTGAAACCGGCACCTACGCCATCCCGGAATTTGGCACCAAGTTCGTCCGGCAAATGCTGATGGATACCAAGCCTACCACCTTTTCCGAGCTTTGCCGCATATCGGGGCTTTCCCACGGCACCGACGTATGGCTGGGCAATGCGCAGGAGCTGATACGCCAGGGGAAAACCACCCTGTCGGGCGCCATCTGTACCCGCGACGACATCATGCTTAACCTCATCCAATGGGGCGTCCAGCCAAAAAGTGCGTTTAAGATTATGGAAATGGTGCGCAAGGGCAAGGGCTTAACCGACGAATATGAAGCAGAGATGCGGGAAAACAATGTACCCGACTGGTACATTGATTCCTGCAAAAAAATCAAATACATGTTCCCCAAAGCGCACGCGGTTGCCTATGTGACCATGGCCTACCGCATTGCGTGGTTCAAGGTACATTACCCAACCGCTTTTTATGTTACCTATTTTACCGTCCGCGCCGACGACTTTGACGAGGAAATCATGGCGCATGGGCAGGAAAAGGTACGGCAGACCATACAGCTTTACGAGGCCAAGGGCAACGACGCCACCGCCAAGGAAAAAGGCGTGCTCACCATTTTGGAAGTTTGCAACGAAATGTATGCGCGCGGGCTGACCTTTTTGCCGATTGATTTGGAAAAATCACACGCCTACAAATTCCTGCCGGCCGAAAACGGCATTTTGCCGCCGCTCAATGCCATCAACGGCATGGGGCTGACGGCGGCGCAGTCCATCGCCGATGCGCGGGAAGAAAAGATGTTCACGTCGGTAGAGGATATCATGCAGCGCACCAAAGTCAACAAAACCGTGCTGGAATCCATGCGCCGCACCGGCGCGCTGAACGGCCTGCCCGAAAGCGCACAGCTAAGCTTTTTCTAAATTTTTTGCAAAAATTTGATTACACCCGGCAAAACAGGGAATATAACAAGTATGAGACAATAAAAGCGCTTCTCGCAGAAAGATTATAAAAGCCAAATTTATAAGAGGCCTTAATAGGCAAAGGGAAATTGGCATGCTTATAAAGACTGAGCATCGGGTTCCTTGCAGCAGTGATACATACACTGGTTGTGCAGATAAAAAAACAGCCCGCCGGGAAATCGGGCCAATCCATTTAAATAATCCGTATTTTTAAAATCATATTAAGGGAGGTTTGAACCATGTACCCCATCAAACAGTATTACCAACAGGCGCATGGCCTGCTGGACGCGCTGCTCAGCCGGTTCCGCACCCTCGATTTGGTAGACCTTATCGTTTACAAATTGACGGTGCTGTTTTCCGGTATGCTCATTGGCGCACTATTTAGTAAAACAGTCAAAAAAATCGGCTGGATTTTAGCCATTGCCAGCGGCGTCGGTATCCTTTACCTGGTGCTGCGGCTCTTTTTAGGCAAAAGCCGGCGGGAAGTCCTTTCCGACTGGCGGTAATCAAAAAACGGCTTGCACCCCCTTTGCGGTGCAAGCCGTTTTTTTCAGCTCTCTACGATGGCCTTTC
>CALGRC010000016.1 GCA_937959315.1 uncultured Clostridia bacterium
TTCCCGGTACCGCCTGGCAAGCCTTGCCGCTGCATCCGGCGTACGGACAGGCGCATATGGTGTCCCTTGCGCTTGGTCGTCCCCGTTGGGGGATGCATAAATGCCAAACAGGCGGATGAGTGTTTCTGCCTCCGCTGGCACAGTGCCAAACGCCACCAGCCGGTATGTGGGATATTCGGCCGCCGGATATCCAAGCCCCGCTTCCCCAAACAGGGCAGCCGGTACATACCATCGCCCAAAATACAGGCGCGGCGCCGGCAGTTGCAGGGCGTCAGAATCCAGCATTATCCCATTGCTGCCGCCAGACACATACCGTCCCTTAATATACAGCCGGAACCCGCTGGCTTCATAGCTTCCCGTACCGCCCAGCCGTTCTGTAAAATACTGCACATCCAAAAACATCGTGCCATCCCACAGCTGCACAAGATCCAAACCAGTTTTTTCCCATCTTCCGTCCGCCAGCAACCTATCGCTGCCCTCTACGGCAAGCAAATACGGCTGCTCCAGCGTCCGGGCGGCAGCCCGGAACCCAGGCGCCGGCAAAAGCGCCAGCACCAGGCAGATACGCAATACCACTCCCATCAACCGTTTCATTGCTACCTCCTATCCGGGCTTGCCCCACCGCTGTCAGCGCGGATATATCAGCTTTTGATAAAGCGGTACCACCATAGTTCCATTGGACCATGTAAACAACTCCAGATAATAAATCTCTTCATCGTCTGGAACATGCAGCGTAAATTCTGCCGTCGGCAACGAACCCACAGCTGGCGCCGGAATAACCTTACGTACAATAGCCACCATTCTGCCATCGGCATCTACCAGGGCAGCAAAAACCTGAACGTCCCCCAGGCCTTCCGCCGCATTGTTTTGCAGTGATGCCCGGATGCTGATATCCTGTCCTTTGTATCCGGTAAGGTCTGTAATTTCCGAACCATCTGCAAAGGTTACCCCTACCACATCAAAATCAGGCACTTTTGTAGTAAATTGCAGTATAAAATCTTCCTTCATACCGCTCGCCGACACCTCATGTTCTCCCATTTGGCCAGGAGCAATGGGCAAAGAAGCGTCCACTGTGATGGTATACGCTGTTTTTTCCAGTGCATTTTCAATGACAATATGGGCCGTCTGCATATCGCTGTCCAGCGTTGCAGTAAAGGGCTGCGCCCCGCCGTTAACCTGTATATAGTCTGCAATATTGATGCCGCTGGCAAGACGATAGCTAAAGGCAATATCCAACGATACGGTACCGTTACTGACCGCTACATCAGACGCACCTTCGGCAATGGAAGATGCAACAGTCATATACTGCTTGGCAAACGATTCAACCGATATATTTTTTACTTCCATTACTATGCCCTTTGAAGTATCTCCGCCGTTCATTCCCGCAAACCGCAGGGATACCGGAATACCTGTTTCACTTGAGCCATTGACTGGCTCCACCGTACGGGTTACCGTAACCCCGGGGCTGGCGGAAGAAGAAATGGTCACCCTGCCGGTTTTGGCCTCCACCAGGTAGGTAATTTCTGCCCATGCATCCCCTTGCCCGCTTGATACATCGACAAGCCAAAGCCCTGATTCCCCGGCGGTTGAATTGCCCCAGCTCCCATAAAACACATTCCAGTTGTTATGACCGGCGCCGCCCGACTCACCATACCAGTTGACAGCAATTGCCGCCGGATTATCGCCATTCCGGTATTTTTCTGTCTCCATTTCCCCCAAGATAAACCTGGTTCCAACAACATCACACGGTATCCGTGCGCTGTATGTAATTCTGTAATAC
>CALGRC010000017.1 GCA_937959315.1 uncultured Clostridia bacterium
ATTGCCTCGGAGAACAACGACGGCTACAGCGTTTCTTACAGCAATGCGGCTGTGGAAAAAGCTGCCGCCGCCGTTGCCGCAGGATTTTTAGAGCAGACCGGGCTTTTATACAGGGGGATTTGACATAGATGGTTCCCGCTGAGCTATTGGCGGAAAGGAGTTTTTATGCGTACAAACAAGAGCATTACGCTTTACCACTATGACGGGGAAAGCGAGCGTTTTTCCCGCGTGTATTTTCCGCGCGCCTCTGTGCACAAGGCGGTTCTGGCCGCGGTAAGCGAGGGCGGTCTGGTGATGGATTCTTTGGTGAAAATTAGAATTCCCATCGCCGGCAAAGCCGCCGGCACGGCCGGTTTGAACAGCGGCACGGCCGCGTTGGATGGCGGCATAGATACGTTTTATAACGATGGCGCCGATTTGGTGGAGGTGGACGTGGGCGACTACGTGTTTATTGGGAAATCGGAATTCAGCAAGCCGGACAGGGCCTGCTGCCACAAAGTTTTGGGCTTTTCCCACAATTTGCGGGGGGCAAACCCCCATGTTAGAATCGAGGCGAAGTGAGATGGCCTTTTCCATTGTGCTTGACATGAATTCTGATTTTAAAGATGCTTCCACACTGCTGGCGGAGCGGGGCTTAAGCGACGGCGGCCGCGCCCAGCAGGCGTTAGACCGCGCGGCGGTTGACTTTTGCATGCCCTATGTGCCGTTTAAAACCGGGGCGCTGATGCAAAGCGCGGCTTCTTCTGTGATTGGCAGCGGCGAGGTTTGCTATGGCGTGCCCTATGCGAGAAAACAGTATTATGAAGGAAAAGACAGCGGTATTCGCGGCAGAATGTGGTTTGAACGCATGAAGGCGGACAGGCTGGGGGATTTGCTCTCCATAACTGCCGCTGCCTGCGGAGGCGAGGTGACGAAAACATGATTTTAGATGTGTTAAAACAGTTTATTGAAGAAGAATGCCCGCTGGTTTCGGGGAAAAAAATTAAGGTGAATTATCTGGGCGAAAAGCCCCAGTCGTACACGGTGGACACCGTGCCGGCAAATCCTGTTGTGCGCAAATATCCCGACGGGGGAAGTCTTCGGCAATATCTTTTCGTGTTTGCCTCCCGGGAGTTTTACGACGCACAGGTGTGGAGCAATTTAGACGTGATGGCCTTTTATGAGGCTTTTTCCGACTGGATTGACGAAGTGAACCGCGCGGGGACGCTTCCGGATTTGGGGGAGCATCTCAGCGCTCTGCGGTTTGAGGTGGTATCCGGCGGGTATTTGTTCAAGGCGGAGTCTGGCGACGCGCGGTATCAAATTCAATGTAAATTATTATATGAAAAAGAAGGAGTGTTTTTAAGATGAGCGAAGTAGTGAAAAGAAGTGACAAGGTGGCCTTTTACGGCGTAGCAAACGGTGAAACCGTTGCGTATCACAGAATGAAAGGGTTTACGGATATTTCCATCAGCAGAAACCCGAAGGAGTATTCCAGGCAGTATGTGGACGAGGAGTTTGAGCGCACTGACGTTGTGGGGTATGCGACCTCCATGTCTTATGGCTTTGACCAGCACATTGGCGACGCGGTGCACGAAGACATTGCTGCCGTTCACGACAGCGAGCTTTTGGGCACAGATGCAGTTCGTTCCATTATCATTGTGGATTTCACAAAGAAGGGTTCCACTGACAAGACATTTGTTGCGAGAAAACGCGATTTTGCGGTGATTCCTGACGGCGAGGGCGACTCTATGGACGCCTATACCTATTCCGGCACGCTGAAAACAGCCGGCGACACGGTGGTTGGCACAGCTGCAACAGAAGACGACTGGGAAACCTGCACATTTACAGAAGACAGCGCAAGCGCATAACATTTTTTTACATCAGGGGAGGGCAGTTTTGCCCTCCTTTGTGTAAAATAAAAACAAAGAAGGAGCAATGAAAATGGCAAAATTTACATTTAACAGCAACTTGATTGAACTGGACATTGAGAACCATCCATTTAAAATTGACGCTATGGAGGTTCAGGCAAAGGCGCCGGCCATCCGGGAAAAGATGAATGAGATTGTGAAAAACGCCGGGGCTGAAACGTTAGACGGCAATATTATTGAAACTTCCTGCAAGACGGTTTGCGGCGCGATTGACGACATGCTGGGAAAGGGCGCCAGCGCAGCGGTTTTTGCCGGCCGCGAGGTAAACTTTTTCGACTGCATGGACCTTTACTTTTTTGTGCAGAGTCAGGTGAATGATTTTACCATGAAGAAGCTTGCGGAATATGAAGGCGTTGCACAGAAAACCGGCAAAAAAGGGAAGAAATGAGAAGCTTGTTCACAGATCCGCTGCCTTCGTGCGTTACGGTGGACGGCGCGGAGTTCCCCGTTCGCACGGACTTTAAAACATGGATTGCCTTTGACCATTTGATGACGGAGAGCGATTTGCCCTTGCCTCAGAAAATTGTTTCAGTGTTTACACTTTGTTTCACCGAAAAACAGCTTCCGCCGGATTTGAAAAAGACACTTTATGCGTTGTTTGATTTTTATTCGTGTTTTTCTTCAGCCCAAAAATCAGGCAACGGAAAAAAAGAAGCCCCCGCCCAGCGGGTGCTCAGCTTTACCCAAGATGCGCCCTATATTTACGCGGCCGTGCTGGCCCAGTATGGCGTGGATTTAACCGCGCAAAACCCTCACTGGTTTTTATTCCGCGCCATGTTTGAGGGGCTGACGAAAGAGCATAAAATCAGCGAAATTATGGGGTATCGGGCCATGCGCCTTTCGGACGTGAAGGACCCGAAGCAGCGCGCCTTTTACCGGAAAATGAAACGCCTTTACAAGCTGCCGGATCTGCGTACGCCGGAACAGATTGAACAGGATACCATTGAGAGTCTGGCAAAGATTATTTAATTGGTGTGACAAATGTTTCGCTTGTAGTTGTTTTTCCGCAAAAGTTATGGTAAAATATTTTTATCATAATTTAAGGAGGAATTATTTATGAAAAAAGTGATTGCGTTTGTATTGGCCGCGGTGATGTGTTTGGGGTTTGTTGGGTGCGGTGAAAAGGCCGGAAGTGCGAAAAGTATTTACAACGAGCTTGAAAAGGTTGGGAAACTGTCTCTTGAAGCGGAGCGATATAATGTTGAGCGTCGTTTTTCTGAGGAAAAAATAAAGATTTTAGAGCAAATTACGTTTCGTCTTCCGGAAGAAAAGCGGATAGAAGATGCAGAAAATATATGTTCCATTGAGGTTTACGCTTCGGCCGAAGATGCGGAAAATGCTACTGCTGATCCATACAGATTTGTATATTCTTCTGGTAATGCGCTTTTGCGCATTGACGGTTATATTGAAAAAAATATTGCAGATAGATATGCAGAATCATTTCAGAAAGCGACAGGTAAAGAAGTTACTTGGGTTGAAGATAAAATTCGATATAATCAGGGCTTTGGTACAAGTACATTTACACCACGAAATGGGATTGGGGCAAGAGAGGTGTACAATGCCTTTAAAAATGAAATAAAGGATATTGAATTAATTAATTTTTATCATTATGATACTGGTGAACGTGTTGATTTTAAGGATTTGAGTCAAGGTGGACCGTACGGTGATACGATAGCAATTCATGTCCGGTCTTTTGATTTAGATGAAGAAGAGGAAGCTGATTCGGAAATAGAATGTATTATACGCGGAAATATTGGTATTTACTTCCTACAGAAATTCCCAAACGAGCGCATTGCGGAGTATGCAAAGGTGTTAGATGAATTATTAAAATAAAAAACAAGCGGTTAAACCGTCTGCAAAAGCAGGCGGTTTTGTTAAATTGGAAGACAATTTTTCCTTGCTTTTATAGGGTAATTATGGTAAAATATTTTTATCGTAATTAAGGAGGATTTTTATGAAAAAGGGGATTGCGTTTTTGTTGGCGGCTGTCATGTGCCTGGGGTTTGTTGGGTGCGAGCTTCCGGGTATGGGACTTGCGCGGAAAATTGTTGGGAAGACGGTTGTCGTAAATGCAGAGATGGTGTTTAAAGAGCTGGAGAAAGAAGGAGAATTGATTTTAGACACTAAGTATGACAGTGCGGAATCTTTCAATTCTGCCAAAGTGCCGAATGTGGAAATGATTGTTTTTCGCATGCCGAAGGAAGAACGGCCTACTTATCGGGAAAAAGCGTGCTATATTGAAGTATATCCGTCGCAAGAGGATTTAGAGCGGTCTTGCGAACAATATGTGCAGACGGATAGTAAATATAACTGGCTGTACTCTTCGGGAAATGTACTTCTTCGGATTGATGGAAATGTTCCCAAAGGTGATACACGAAAATATACCAGTGCATTAAAAGAGTTGA
>CALGRC010000018.1 GCA_937959315.1 uncultured Clostridia bacterium
ACAGATTCAATTTATCGATCATCTCTTCTGCATTACTTGTCGCAGCATCCATAGCCATACGTCTGGCCGCAAGTTCACTTGCTGTACTCTCACATACACCACCGTAAACAAGTCCCGCCAGATATTCCGGAACAATAGCGTCAAACACAACCTCTGCATTCGGCTCATAGAGGATCAGATTTTTCGTATCTTCCATATTTTCAACGTACCTTCACGATAGCTTTTGCTCATGGATTTCCACGCAATCCAAGGCGGATTCCCAACGACATAATCAAACTTGTTACCAATCAAAATGGGCGCAAAGCTATTTCTTAATATATTAGGCCAAAAAGAATCCATGCCTGCGCGATGCAGCGTATAAAGGCGATTAAATAAAGCCTCAACAACTCTTTTATATTGACCGTCTACATAACGGTTTTCGATTCTATTCCAAAAATCATCAAAATCACACTTATCATCTATATATTTGCTTAGCGTTTTTAAAAATTCGTTTGCTTTTGTATAATCGTCAAACTTAGGAATTTGAAATTTACCAGCAGAAGTATGTATTGTCAAAGTCCATTCGCTTTCCTCACTATAAACCACTGGGGCAAGAATAGAATCTGCAATGTAAATTGGGATGTCAACAGGGTTTGCAAAATCATCAAATACAGCATCTTCGCAGGATGAAAATACTGCAAGAATGTAGTTTGCTTTTGCAGATACCACAGAAATAGGGTTTATATCAAACCCTATTATATTGTGTGTGATTTTTTCTATGTCGTCTCTTGACAGCTTTCCGCCAGCCTGTTTAACAACTCTTTTTATCGCATGAGTCAAAAATGTCCCGGAACCCGCAGTCGGATCAATTAAGGTTTTATTTATATCGCCATCATAACCGGCCATATCCAAAGCGTGTTCAACAATCCAATCCGGAGAAAAGTATTCTCCCATCAAATGCCTCATTTCCGCCGGAATAAGTTCCATATATACTTCCTGTAAAATATCTTGTATTTCTTCAGGTTTCAAAATATAAGTACTCAAATCAAATTGATTGACAACTTCCAGAATATCATTAATCACGATTGTATCAAAATGATTTTCTGAACAGGTGTAAGTAAACCATTCCATAAAATGCGACTCGAAGAAATTACTGACTAGTGATTCATATTTGTTAAATTCACCATCAAAGAGTTTATCGATTTGCGGTTTGGTAAGAGTTTCCGCTTTAAATGTGGGGCTAACCAGTTGGGCAAGGAACGAGTAGATAAGCAATTTCAAAAACATATTAAAAAATGTTTGAAGTGCAAATAAAAACACTTTGCTATCTATCATAACATCCACGCTATAACCATATGCTTCTTTTATGATTGATGAAACTTCCGTGAAAGAGGTTGCTTCATCATCTTCTCCGTACATTGTACCAAATACCCTATCCCACTCTTTATATAAAGTACGTACACGGTTGCTTCCATTTAAATCATTGAGATTAAAATATAACTCATCGTAAATTGTCTTAATATTTTTTCGGACAAAAGGGCTTTTGGGATTGATAATAGAAATCAGGTTCTTTTTATTCAACGCAATTTTATCCTGCTGTTTCAGAAGCAACGCTAATTTCTTTAGACCCGCCGAAAAATCTTTGATTTCATAAACAAAGGTAACCGGCAGGGCGTATTCGATACTTATTTTCAATTTGCTTGTGTTTATTTTCTCATTAATAGGAGCAGGCACGAATCGGGCAAAAACAAACTGATTTCCATCAAACCCAACGCCAATGCCATTTAACAATTTTACCGCTATAATATCTGCCGAATCTGATTTATAGATGCCTGCATTGCTGATAATATAATGATACAAACCATGATCGTTTTCATCTCTACCATTAAGAGCTTCATCAATCCCCCGATTCGTTTTAAAATATTCATATCTCTTCAATTCAAAAATTACATTCTGAAATGTGGCGTCAGACCTGCCTCCGGCGAGAAGTGTTTCTTCACTTCTATATTGATTTGCACGCGCGGGGTTTAATTCCTCTAATAAAGGCTTAACAATATCTGCGTGAAAATGAATTTTCACATCATCCTCATTCCTGAATTGATGATTCTGAAAGGCTGTTTCTAAATTTATCAGTTCCATACTATCCCTCCGGTTTGAATTATTATATCACATGAAAGAAAATTAGTAAACAAAAAAGAGCTGTCTGCTTTCGAGTTAAAGCCAGATAGCTCTGTACTTTTGCAATAATTTTTATATTTCATGTTCTAAACACAAACAAATCCTCTGGTACGACCACTTCCATCTTAGAAACCGACAAACAAGTATTCTTGTACGGAATTCCTATGCGTTTTTGCGTCACCTTGATTGCCAAAGGAATATCTATAATCTACCGGTATGACTTCCACATGCTCCTTGTACTTTGCCATCAGCGCCACCATTTCATCTTGCGTAGGCAAACTATTAGAGGAATATGAAACAATTAGCACACTGTTCGCAAACTTTTTGAATAGTCGGTCAAAGGCATCTGCCGCACCTTTTCTGGTGGAAAAAGGGGTTGGATAGGATTTGAACTTTTTGGTCTGCGTGTGCTGCTGAATCTCGACCTGTCTGACAATGAATATGTTCACGGCGGATCGATATATACCAAATGCCAATTCAATATAATCTTCTTCATAAAATTGTTCTTTCGTGTATCTCTTAAAATCAGAATACTCAGAGATCGGAAGATATGGTGGGTCTAAAAAAAACAAAGTCTCCTGGTTGCGCATAATGTTCCAGCACAAAAAGATAGTCACCGCCGATAATATCGGCTTTTTCAACGCCTCCGATGCAGCCCAAAGAGCCTCAACATCACAAATTTTGGGGTTTTTGTACTTTCCATATGGGACATTAAACTGTCCTTTCTTGTTTACGCGATAAAGGCCATCGACGCAGTACAAGATATGTATGCCAAAGACATTACTTTGGAAATACGGGAAGGCAGCCAAGTGGTGGCGTCATCCAAAGCCTCCCTTTTTGGCGACGGCGGAATGGAAGTAAAAAACTAGCCGCAGGAGGACACAAAATGCCCGCATATAAAGACAAAGAACGCAACACCTGGTATGCGTCCTTTGATTACACCAACTGGCAGGGAATCCGGAAACGGAAGAAAAAAAGGGGCTTTCAGCTCAAACGGGAAGCCGAGGAATACGAGCGCGATTTCCTGCTGCAGCAGGCCGGCAGCCCGGATATGGCCTTTTCCGACCTGCTCGAACTATACTATACCGACCTGGAACACCGCATCCGGCATTCCACCATGGTAACAAAACAAAATATGATAACATCCCATATCCTACCGTACTTTGCAAAACGCACCGTCAGCGAACTTGACAAAACCGACATCCGGCACTGGCAGAACGCCATGCTGAAAAAAGTGAACCCAAAGACCAAAAAGCCATACTCCCCTACCTACCTCCGCAGCATCAACAGCCAGCTTTCCGCCATTTTCAATTTTGCCGTTGCATTTTATTCGCTGCCATCCAACCCATGTGCCCGTGTCAAATCCATCGGCAAAAAACAGGCAGATGAAATGCGTTTTTGGACGCTGGACCAGTTTAACAATGCCATCCAGCATGAAAAAAAGCCGGCGTTCCATGCGGCCTTTATGGTTTTGTACTGGGGCGGCATGCGCGTCGGGGAGCTTTTGGCGCTCACGCCAAAAAAAGTGCTGGATGCCATCCACGGGCTTGACATCACCGAAACCTACAAGCGCGAGGAAGGCGCAGACGTCTTCGACGGCCCCAAAAGCCCAAACAGCGTCAGACGGGTGGAATTGCCCCGGTTCGTGTTTTCCGAGCTCAAGCAGTACATGGATATGCTCTATGGCTTAGAACCGGACGACCGCATTTTTTACTTTACCAGCACCGCATTAAATAAAGAGCTGGATTATTTAGCGGCCCAGGCACACGAAGCGCGTATCCGCGTCCATGACTTGCGCCATTCCCATGTGTCCCTGCTGATTGAATTGGGCTACCGCACCCATGCCATTGCCGCAAGAATCGGCGATACCCCCGAAGTCGTCGACAAAACCTATGCGCACCTGTATCCCAATAAGGGGCAGCATATCGCGCTGGAACTGGAGCGCCATCAGCATGGCATTGTCTACGGCAAAGCCGCCCCGGCACTGGATGATGACGGCCTTGTATACAACGAAAACGAGCTTGTCGAGAGCCTGGAAGCAGAGCACGCCTTCCATTCCACGCAATAAAAAAATCGTGCCAAAATCGTGCCACAGATACATATAAAAAGCCGAAAACCCGCATAAATACTGGGTTTTCGGCTTTTACTCTGTTATTCCCACTCGACTTATGGGAAGTTAATCATTGTG
>CALGRC010000019.1 GCA_937959315.1 uncultured Clostridia bacterium
GGAAAACCATTACTTTAACGGGAAAAACGCAGTATGACCGCCTGGTAGTACGTTTCAGCGGCCAAGGGAAAGAGCGGATTTATACCATTGACGCGCAGGACGGCAGCTTTTCCTTTACTTTTCAGCAGGGAGATTTGCCGGAAGGCGAATATGTAGGTATTATGCAGCGGCTCGGCGCCAATGCGCAACCGGCTTCCTTTACGTTTGTAATTGGGCAAGCGGAAAAGGTACTGGAACATATTGAAATGAAATCGCTGCCGAGTAAGTTGACCTACTATGTGCGGGAAGATTTTTCGGTTGATGGCGGCTCTATCAATGCGTTTTATAGTGATGGGAGTCAGGAAGAAATAGAATTGACACCTGCCATGTGTTCAGATGTGAATATGAACACGGCCGGGACTAAGACGGTTACCGTTACCTATGGGGGAAAAACGGCTACCTTTAACATTACTGTCCGCAAGAGAAGCGCTGGAGGCGGTTCTTCCGGAGGAAGCGGCGGCGGTAAGCCTTCCGGCGGCGGGGGGCAACAGGTTACTATTTCGGGCTGTACACAAATTATGATGTTGGATTTGCCTGAAAAAATTTTTTACCAGCCAGGTGAGCCTTTCAGCGCTGAAGGCGGGACGATCAACGCCAAGTACGCCGGGGGAACTGAAAAAGAAGTTGCGTTGACAGCGGAAATGTGTACTGTGCCGGCTATGGACCAAGAAGGGCGGCAGACAGTCACTGTGACATACGATGGGCAGAAAACCGATTTTGAAATTATTATCAGCCGGTTTACCGATATTGAAACCCATTGGGCGCAAGATGATATTTTATTTGTAGCTGAAAAAAACTTGTTTCAAGGGCTGAGCGAAACAAAGTTTGGGCCGGATTATGAAATGACGCGCGGGATGTTTGTTACCGTACTGGGCCGGCTTGCCGGTATGGAAGGCGGCGGGCCGGACAGTACTTTTACAGATGTGAAGCCCGATCTGTATTATGCGCCGTATGTTGCGTTTGCACAACAGAACGGGATTGTAGTAGGCATATCGGAAACAGAGTTTGCTCCGGAACGGCCCATCAGCAGGGAAGAAATGGCGAAAATCATTTATAATTATTGTATTTATGCAGGCATTGCTATGCCTGCTATGGCGGAAGAGCCTTATGCTGACGACAGCCAAATTGGCAGTTGGGCGAAAGAGCCTGTTTATACTATGACGGCTATGGGGCTTTTAACCGGGCGGGAAAACCGGTGCTTTGACCCGCAGGGCAGAGCCACTAGGGCCGAAGTAGCGGCAGTATTACAGCGGTTTGTGGAGCAATACCAGCAAACGGTTGACTAATGTATTTAGCAAACAGGATGATCTTCAGATTCCTTCATTCATGGATGGCATATCAAAAGATATGCCATCTTTTTTATGTTCGGTTGGGTTGACAGGTGTTACAATGCTATGATATACTGTATGCACAATAAAATAATGCGCCAAGTTTGAAAAACACTTGTAATTTAATTATTTTTACATATTTGGTTTTTAAAAAATTTTAACTGCATAGGCATATTGGCGATGGGGCGGGTTGGCAAATGAAATGGCATGGAAAGCCTGTTTTGGTATCTCTTTTGGGATATGGGCTGATAACGGCGTTGGTTTTACCGCAATTTCCTTTGCCATGGTAGACTATTTTATGGATTCTGTTTCCGCTTCCAGCCTTGCTATTTGGGTGCTGGCGGTTTTACTGGCGCTTGCGGGTGTGAAAGATATTGGAAAGGAAGACGGAAATAAGACGAAAGAAGCAAGATTATGAATCCGACAAGATTTTCCGGTACAGGACCAGGGGAGGTTTATATGGAGTTTGTCATAGAACATTTGTCAAAGTGCTTTGAAAAAAAAGAAGTGCTCAAGGATATTCATTTTACATTTGAAAGCGGGAATATTTATGGCCTTCTTGGCCGGAATGGCGCGGGGAAAACCACGTTGTTCAATTGCTTAAACCGGGATATCGATTTTGACGGCGGAAGCTTTTATTTGATGGAAAATGGGAGCCGGCGCACGGTGTGTGCGGCGGATATTGGGTATGTATTGTCCACGCCTGCTGTTCCTGAATTTTTAACCGGAAGGGAATTTTTAAAATTTTTTTTGGATATCAACCAGGCATCTGTGAAAAATCGGCGGCCGTTGGACGACTATTTTGCAGATATGCGCATTGCACAGGAAGACTGCGATAAGCTGCTAAAGGATTATTCCCATGGTATGAAAAACAAAATGCAAATGCTGGTGAATATCATTGCCCAGCCGAATATTCTGCTGCTTGATGAGCCGTTGACTTCCTTGGATGTGGTAGTAGCGGAAGAAATGAAGCAGCTGCTCCGTTCCATCAAGCCGGGCCGTGTTACCATTTTTTCTACACATCTTCTGGATTTGGCTTTGGATTTGTGTGACGAGATCGTGCTTTTAAGCCATGGCGAACTGGAACTCGTCGATAAAAGCAATTTAGACAACCGAGAGTTTAAAGAAAAAATCATTGCGGCTCTGCGGGAGGAAGGACATGAATAACATACTGCGGCTATCATTTGCTTTAAAAAATACCTATCGCGTCAACAGTATCCTATATGCGCTCAAACAGGTTCCGCTGCTCAAGCGGTTGCTTCCAAATGCACTGTATCAGGTGCATGGGTTAAAAGTATTTGCCAATGTGCTTTCGGTGATATGGGAAATTGGCTCTGCTTTTTTGGGGAAATTCTTTTATTTTGCATTGATGGTTGCCGGCGCCGGCTTATGTTACCAGGAATTGCCGGCCGGGCAGTTGTTTTTGCATATTTTGATTTTTTTAAGCATCATTGGCGCTTTGCTTAATACATACCTATTTAACCCAACAAAGGATAAGTATTATGCGATGATGCTGATGCGCATGGATGCGAAGCAATATACGCTTGTCAACTATGGGTATGCGATTTTAAAGGTATTAGCCGGTTTTTTGCCGTTTTCCATTTTGTTTGGGCTGGATAGGGGTGTACCGCTGTGGATTTGCCTGATGATCCCGTTCGCTGTGGCAGGCTTGAAATTGATGGCGGCTGCCTATTCCTTGTGGGATTATCAAAAACAAGGAAATGTCAAAAATGAGAATAAATGGGCCGCCCTTCTTTGCACGGACGTTGTACTGTTGCTGTTTTGCGCTTATGGGTTGCCGGCGTTTGGCGTCTTTTTGCCTATGACGGCCAGCGCCGTTTTTTTACTGGTTGCTATTTTGGGCGGCGTTTTGTCGGTGCGGCAGATTTTGATTTTTGAAAAATATCGCGAAATGTATCAGCGGATGTTAAGCGGCAGTTTGTATCAGGCGGATGCCGCCAAGCAAAAACCTGCGGCGGCAAGCCGGAAAATGATTTCAGCAGATGCGGGGGTTTCTAGCAACAAACAAGGATTTGAATATTTAAACGAACTATTTATCAAACGTCATAAGAGAATATTATGGAAAGCTTCTAAAAGCATTGCGGCAGTTGCGCTGCTTTTGGTTTTTTGCTTGTTGGCAGCCTGTTATTTCCTGCCTGAAATAAAAGCGGCAACCAACCGGTTGTTGATGGTTTTTTTGCCGTACTTTGTATTTATTATGTATGCTATCAACCGCGGTACCAGTTTTACACGGGCTCTGTTTATGAACTGTGACCACAGCTTATTGACCTATGCCTTTTATAAACAGCCTGGACAAGTGTTGAAGCTGTTTGCCATCCGGCTCAGGGAAATTATTAAGATCAACCTTTTGCCGGCGGCGGTGATTGGCGGCGGGCTTGCGCTGCTGCTTTTTGCCACTGGCGGTACTGGGAACCCGCTGAACTATGCGGTGCTTGTCGTATCTGTTTTGTGTATGAGTATCTTCTTTTCTGTACACTATTTGGTTATTTATTATTTATTGCAGCCTTATAACGTGCAAACAGAGATGAAAAGCGCTGCTTATCAGCTGGTATTGACGGCGACCTATCTGGTTTGTTTTTATATGATGCGGCTTCGGATACCCACATTGATATTTGGTTTGCTGGCTATTGTATTCTGCATTGCCTACAGCGTAGCTGCCTGTGTATTGGTTTATCGGTATGCGCCAAAAACTTTCCGGCTGAGAACGTAATTTGGCATATTAGTTACAGCCTTTGCCGAAGGTAGATAAAAACGGATTGTGGCGGTTTTCTGGATTTTTATGCGATTTACCTATTGTAAATGCAGCATGTGTGGAGTATAATAAACGTTAGAGTAAAAACAGCTTAGGAAGCGTACAGAAAATACCGATGAGGAGGCAAAAGGCAGTGAGTCAGTTTTTGGAAAGAACCATCGCTCGGGCCAAGCAGGATCGGAAACGGATTGTATTGGCCGAGGGCGAAGAGCTGCGCACCATCCAGGCAGCCAATATGATTGTAAAACAAGGTGTCTGCGATGTAGTGCTGCTGGGCAGCGAGGCGGTTATCCGGGAAAAAGCGGGGGATATTTCGCTTGACGGCGTGGAGCTTATCGAACCGGAAAAATCGGATAAGTTTGAGGAATTTGTGCAGGCTTTTTATGAAATGCGTAAGGCAAAGGGCATGACCGAAGAAAAAGCACGGGAAACCATGAAAAACCCGCTGTATTTTGGCGTAATGATGGTGGAAAAGGATTTGGCGGACGGCATGGTAGCCGGTGCGGTGAATGCAACCTCCAACGTGCTGCGCCCGGCGCTTCAAATTTTGAAAACTGCGCCCGGCACCAAACTGGTTTCGGCCTTTTTTGTTATGGTGGTGCCTGACTGTGAATATGGCGAGCATGGTACTTTCATTTACAGTGATGCGGGGCTTAATGAAAATCCAGATGCGGACGCCGTTTCGGAAATTGCCATCAGCAGCGCAAAGTCTTTCCGCGATTTGGTGGAAGCAGAGCCAAAAATTGCAATGCTTTCCTACTCGACCTATGGAAGCGCCAAGTCTGAGCTGGTAGATAAGATGCAGCTTGCAACCAAGCTGGCAAAAGAAAAACGGCCTGATTTGAAACTGGACGGCGAGCTGCAGGCAGATGCCGCCATCATCAAAGAGGTTGGGAAATCCAAGGCGCCCGGAAGCGACATTGCCGGCGAAGCCAACGTACTGGTTTTCCCCAACTTGGACGCCGGTAACATTGCGTATAAGCTGACCCAGCGGCTGGCTAAG
This sequence comes from uncultured Clostridia bacterium, assembly GCA_937959315.1. Classification (GTDB taxonomy): domain Bacteria; phylum Bacillota; class Clostridia; order UMGS1810; family UMGS1810; genus CALGRC01. The sequence goes on from CALGRC010000019.1 coordinate 5,144, forward strand.
GCGGAAGCCTATGGGCCTATTACGCAAGGGATTAAAAAGCCTGTCAACGACCTGTCGCGCGGGTGCAGCGCCGAAGATATTGTCGGCGTGGTGGCCATTACCTGTGTACAGGCTCAAATGCGGGATAAATAAGGAGACGGTTATGAAAATATTAGTTATCAATGCGGGGAGTTCCTCGCTCAAATACCAGTTTATCCATATTGAAGATAAGGCGGTGCTGGCCAAGGGCCAATGTGAGCGGATTGGCATTGCCGGGTCTAAACTGACCCAAAAGGTACCTGGCAGGGATGATGTCGTGCGGGAAGCGCCTATGAAAGACCATTCGGATGCTATCAAAATGGTAATTGATGCGCTGACTGACCGTGAAAGCGGCGTTATTTCCGACATGAAGGAAATTGATGCAGTCGGGCACCGCGTGGTACATGGCGGGGAATATTTCAGCGAGTCGGTTCTGATTGATTCCATGGTGAAAAAGGCTATTGAAGACTGCATTGATTTGGCGCCGCTGCATAATCCGCCAAACTTGATTGGCATAGAGGCATGTGAGAAAATTATGCCGGGGACGCCGCAAGTTGCAGTATTTGATACGGCTTTCCATCAAACTATGCCGCCCGAGGCGTTTTTATACCCGCTTCCTTATGATTTGTATACAAAGTATAAAATCCGCAAATACGGATTTCACGGGACGTCGCATAAATATGTGGCAAACCGCGCCGCTGAAATGCTGGGCAAGCCCATAGAGGACTTGAAAATAGTCACCATGCACCTGGGCAATGGGTCATCCATTACAGCGGTGAAAAATGGGAAATCGGTTGATACCAGTATGGGCTTTACGCCGCTGGCCGGCGTCATGATGGGCACCCGCTGCGGGCAGTTGGATCCGGCCATTGTCACGTTTATTATGGAAAAGGAAAATAAGGATATCAAAGAAGTTAACGACCTGCTCAATAAAGAGTCGGGTGTGTTGGGTATTTCGGGCGTCAGCAGTTACTTCCGCGATTTGGATAAAGCGGCTGCCGAGGGCAACAAGCGGGCGCAATTGGCATTGGATATGTTTAACTACAGTGTTAAACGGTATATTGGCCTGTATGCCACTGTTATGGGCGGGCTGGATGCAATTGTTTTCACTGCCGGGATTGGTGAAAACACTGCCTCTATCCGCAAAGCTATCACCGAAGGGCAGGAGTTTTTGGGTATTAAAATCGATGAAGAAAAAAATAAAGTCCGCGGGGAAGAACGCGATATCAGCGCTGATGACGCAACGGTCCGGACGCTGGTCATTCCGACAGACGAAGAAATGATGATTGCAATGGATACCGCGCGGTTGGTGAAATAATGAAAAACCTCTTGACAAATGGACGGCAAACGGATATAATCTAATTTGTTGTGCCAGTTTTACTTGTGAGGTAAGATATGGTAATTGATGTTTCTGCACTTTTAAAAGCCGACGGCGCAAGCCTGCCGGTAGCAGGCGAGGTTTTATTCGCTGACCAGCCGTTTGGCTGTTTAGACGTCCAATTTGACGGCCCGGTTTTGATTTCCGGGAAGGTAACCAACATTGGCGGTACATTGTATTTAAAAGCACAAGCGCAAGTATCCTATCATACATGCTGTGCGCGCTGTTTAAAGGAAGTGTCAATGCATCAGACGGTAGATATCCAGGAAGCGTTTTCTGCCTCTGCCGGATTGGATGATGCAGATGAACGGCTGCCGCTGTTGCACGACTGTATGGATGTTGGTGATATTTTGGAGCAAAACCTGTTTGGGGCGTTGCCTACAAAAGTCCTTTGTAAAGAAGACTGCAAAGGCTTGTGCCCGGTTTGTGGCTGTGACCGCAATGAAACAGTATGCGACTGCCAGCAGGAGAGTTTTGACCCAAGGCTGGCTGTTTTGAAAAACTTTTTGAAAGATTAAGGTTGTGGAGGTGTATAGAAATGGCGGTACCTAAGAGAAAAACATCCAAAGCAAGACGCGACAAGCGCCGCGCAAATTGGAAGCTGACGCTGCCGGGAATGGTTCGCTGCCCGAAATGCCAGGAATTTAAACTGCCGCACAGGGTTTGTAAAGCCTGTGGTACTTACAACGACAGGGAAGTTCTGAAAGCTGAATAATGAGAATGCCTGTTCTTAAATATTTTAGGAACAGGTATTTTTATATCAAAAAGGAGACGGTAGGATGAAAGGGCGTTATCATACATTATTGTTTGATTTGGATGGTACCATTACCGATTCCAAGGAAGGGATTATTAACTGCTTCCGGTATGCGTTAGATTTTTTTGGCGTAGACGGTTCAGATGAAACAAAATTGATGCAGGTGATGGGGCCGCCGCTTAAGGAGTCGTTCATGCAGTTATATGGCCTGACAGAAGATCAAGCCCATGTTGCTTTGGGAAAGTACCGGGAGCGGTATACAGATATTGGTATTTACGAAAATAAACTCTATGATGGGATAAAACAGGTATTGGCTGGATGTAAGAAAGCGGGTTATCGCATAGCGCTGGCTACTTCCAAACCGGAGATATTTTCGGTGCGGATTATCCGGCATTTTGGGCTGGAGCAGTATTTTGATTTGGTAACCGGTGCGTCGCTGGACGAGAGCCGCTCTACAAAAGAGGCAGTTATTTCGTATATTCTGGCCGCGTTGGAGTTGACAGATAAATCCCGTGTTGTAATGATTGGCGACCGCAAGCATGATTTGATAGGGGCGCAAGTTTGCGGCATTGACGCGGTAGGGGTACTGTATGGCTATGGCAGTTGGGAAGAACTGTCGGGGTATCCACACGTATATTTGGCGGAAACTCCGGATGCGCTTTTGCGGTATTTTACTTGACTTATTTGCATAAGTATTGGATAATATAAAGAAGAAAAAAGGTTTGGATGTGGACGCATTGGAAAAAGCTGTGGTAAAAAGGGTGGAAACTGGTTCCATAGCAGAGGAGGCTGGCGTGCAGCCGGGCGATGTGATTGCTGCGGTCAACGGCGAGCCGTTATTGGATATTTTGGATTTTAAATACCGTACAGCAGATGATATGTTTACAGTTGAAGTGCATAAAAAAAACGGCGATATAGAGGAATTGGAAATATACAATGATTCCTATGAGCAATTCGGGGTAGAATTTGAGAATCCGCTGATTGACCAGCCACGGCAATGCGGGAACAAATGTATTTTCTGCTTCATGGATCAACTGCCGCCGCATGTGCGGCCTACCATGCTGTTTAAAGACGACGATGTGCGTCTGTCCTTTTTGCAGGGCAATTATGTCACCCTGACAAATTTGGATGAAACGGAGCTGGAACGGCTGACAAACATGCGTGTAAGCCCTTTAAACATCTCGGTGCATACAACAGATCCAGCGCTGCGGTGTAAAATGCTGGGCAACCGGTTTGCAGGGAATATTATGGAACTGATGGGACGGTTCCGCGACCATCAGATGATGATGAACGCCCAGATTGTACTTTGCCCGGGTATCAACGACGGGATGCATCTGAAACAGACAGTGTTTGATTTGGCGTCGCTTATGCCGTATATCGGCAGTGTGTCGGTCGTACCGGTGGGGCTGTCTAAACACCGGGAGGGACTGTATCCACTCAAGAGCTTTGATTCTGCCGGTGCGGCAGAGGTCATTCGGCAGGCGGAAAGCTGGCAGGATGAGTTTTTGACACAGTTTGGCACACGCCTGGTATACCTGGCGGATGAGTTTTACCTTTTGGCAGGCAGCGATATCCCATCGTTTGGAGCATACGAAGATTTCCCGCAGATTGAAAACGGCGTGGGGCTGATAGCGGCGCTGCGGGAAGAAATAGGCGCTGTGCTAAAAATGGATCTGTCCGGAAAACGGCCGAAGCCAAAAACCATTGCCACCGGCGTATTGGCTGCTCAAACTATAAAACAGTTTGCCAGGCAGGTGCAAACCCATTGTATGCCGTTAAAGGTGGAAGTGTATCCGATTACCAATCATTTTTTTGGTGAAGATGTGACGGTGACTGGATTGGTGTGCGGTTCGGATATCATTGCGCAGCTTAAAGGCAAACCGTTGGGGGAAGAATTGCTGATTTGCAATAGTATGTTAAAGGACGGCGGCAATTTGTTCTTAGATGATACCACGGTGGCAGATGTGGAAAGTGCGCTGGGCGTACCGGTGCGGAAAGTGGCCAATACCGGTGCGGAATTTGTGGCTGCGCTGCTGGAATGAGGAGGTACAGATGAAAAAACCGGTTTTTGCGATTGTAGGAAGGCCCAATGTGGGGAAATCGACCTTATTTAATAAGATTATCGGCAAACGGATTTCGATAGTGGAAGATACGCCGGGTGTAACCCGTGACCGGATTTATGCCGAGGGGGAATGGCTGGGGAAGTCTTTTATCCTTATCGACACCGGCGGGATTGAGCCGCAGAAAGATGATGAGATATTGATGCAGATGAAGCGGCAGGCTGATTTGGCAATTGATATGGCGGACGTTATTCTTTTTATGGTGGATGCGCGGGCTGGGATGACGGCTGCCGATAAAGATGTAGCGGCTTTGCTGCTGCGTGCGGGCAAGCCGGTGGTGGTGGTATGTAATAAAGTTGATAATGTGGGGGAGCCGCCGCTTTCAGTATATGAATTTTATAACTTGGGCTTGGGCGATCCGCTGGTGGTTTCTTCTATCCATGGTTTGGGTTTGGGCGATTTGTTGGACAAGGTATATGGATATGTGAAATTTGGCGATGAAGAAGAGGACAATGATGATGGGATCCGCGTGGCGGTGATTGGTAAACCCAATGTGGGGAAATCATCGCTCATCAATCGGATTTTGGGTGAAGAACGGGTGATTGTCAGCAATGTGGCTGGCACGACGCGGGATGCCATTGATACGCAGTATGAACGCAATGGACAGAAATATACGTTTATTGATACTGCCGGTATGCGTAAAAAGGGTAAAATAGATGAAAATATAGAGCGGTACAGTGTTGTACGTGCGTTGGCGGCTGTAGACCGGAGCGATGTAGTATTAATATTGGTTGATGCGGAAGAAGGGGTGACCGAACAGGCTACGAAAATTGCCGGCTACGCGCATAATGAAGGGAAAGCGAGTATTGTAGTGGTCAATAAATGGGATTTAGTAGAAAAAGATACCATGACGATGGAAAACTACCGCAAACAGGTATACAGCGGTTTGTCCTATATGACGTATGCGCCGGTGGCATTTATTTCGGCTAGGACTGGCCTGCGGGTGGAAAAACTGTTTGATTTGATTGGTTATGTATATCAGCAGCATGCTATGCGCATTCCTACTGGTGTGCTCAACGACGTATTGGGCGAAGCGGTACAAAAAGTGCAGCCGCCGTCCGATAAGGGCAAGCGGTTAAAAATTTTTTATATGACCCAGGCTTCCACTTGCCCGCCGACTTTTGTGCTGTTTGTCAACCATAAGGAGCTGGCACATTTTTCTTATGTGCGGTATTTGGAAAACCAAATCCGGTCTACATTTGGGTTGACAGGGACGCCGGTGCGGTTTTTGATTCGGGAAAAATCCGATAAGGGTAAGGAGTGACGGAAATGGTTTATTTGATTTTGTTGAGCGGGGCGCTGGCCTATCTGCTGGGTAGTATTAATACTTCTATTATTGTTTCGGCATGCCTGGGGACGGATGTACGCAAGTCCGGCAGCGGGAATGCGGGCGCGACCAATACGCTGCGGACGTTGGGCAAACTGCCGGCTTTGATTGTTGTGCTGGGCGATATTGCCAAAGGTGTGCTGGCCATTTTGCTGGCCCGTCTTCTTTTGCGGCTGTTCCCGGTCCATATCATCTCGCGCCTGCCGGAATATGCGGCCGCGCTGTGCGTTGTACTGGGGCACAATTTTCCAATATATTTTGGTTTCAAGGGCGGCAAGGGTATTTTGACTTCGCTGGCGGTGGTGCTCATGCTGGATTGGCGCATTGGGCTGATTGTATTAGTAGTTTCTGTTATCATTATTGCATCAACGCGGTTTGTATCGCTGGGTTCTTGTATTGGCTCTATTGTATTCCCTATCTGTGTACTTTTGTTTCACATGGGGGATTGGTATTTGATTGGGTTGTCGCTGCTCATGGCAGCTTTGGCATTGTTTATGCACCGTCAAAATATTGTGCGCTTAATGCGCGGGACAGAATCACAAATATCATTTCATAAAAAGGGATGAGGTGGCGGCATGAAACGGCGGGACATTGCGGTAATTGGTTCTGGAAGCTGGGGGACGGCAATATCGGTACTGCTGGAGGGCTTGGGGCACAGTGTTGCACTGTGGTCCTGGCAGCAGGAGGAAAGCGGGCGGTTGTTGCGAGACAGGGAGAATAAAGAGTTTTTGCCGGGGGTCCCGCTGGGGGAGGGGATTTGCTGTACTGCTGATATCGCTTGTGTGAAAGGGAAGGATTTGGTGGTGCTGGTGCCGCCGTCTAAAAGTATGCGGAGAACGGTATGCGCAATGGCGCCTTATTTGGATGACGGTACGGTAGTGGCGGTTTTATCCAAAGGTCTGGAAGAAGGGACCCACAAACCCTTGTCAGATGTGGTAATGGAAGAACTGCCCGGCGCACGGGTGGTTGTCATGTCCGGCCCATCGCATGCCGAAGAGGTGGCACGGGGCATTCCGACGGCAAATGTCGCCGCCTCGGACGATATGGAGGCTGCACAATGGGTGCAGGATATCTGCATGTGCCCCAATTTCCGCGTTTATACCAGCCGTGATATGCTCGGTGTGCAGTTGGGCGGCGCATTGAAAAATGTCATTGCCCTTTGCGCCGGCATAGTCGACGGCATAGGGTTTGGCGACAATACAAAAGCGGCGCTTATGACCCGTGGCATTAAGGAAATTTCGCGGCTGGGCGTGAAAATGGGGGCCAATCCAGAAACATTTTACGGCCTTTCAGGCATTGGGGACCTAATTGTCACTTGTACGTCTATGCATTCCCGCAACCGGCGGGCGGGTATTTTGATTGGGCAGGGTATGCCGCTCTCAGAGACGCTGGAACAGGTGCATATGGTGGTAGAAGGGGTGCAGACAGCCGGTTCTGCCTATGCACTTGCACAGGAATACCACGTGGAAATGCCCATTGTTGCGCAGGCCAATGCAGTGCTGTATGAGGGGAAAAATCCAAAACAAGCGTTGGTAGATTTGATGATGCGGGATAAAAAAGATGAAATTGTGTAGATTTCAGGTTGATTTTTGAAAAATATGCCGATATAATAAAGGCATCACCTATTAAAATACAGGAGGCGGCACATACATGATTCGGTTTGATTATTCCAAAGCATCCCGGTTTTTAGATAAGCGGGAAATGGAAAATATGAAGGCGCAGACGGCGGCTGCGGTCGGGACATTAGAGACGAAAAGCGGCGCGGGAAATGATTTTTTGGGCTGGGTGGACCTGCCAGTTAATTATGACAAGCAGGAGTTTGTGCGGATCAAACAAGCAGCAGAAAAAATCAAACGCGATTCCGATATCTTGATTGTCATCGGCATTGGCGGGTCCTATTTAGGCGCAAAGGCCGCGCTGGAGATGCTTTCAGATACCTTTTACAATTTGCAGGACAGCAGCGAAAGGAAAGCGCCGCAGATTTTATTTGCCGGGAATTCCATTAGTTCTACTTACTTACATGATTTAATCCATTTGGTTGGCGATAAGGATTTTAGCGTCAATGTCATATCCAAATCGGGGACAACGACAGAACCGGCCATTGCGTTTCGTATTTTCCGCGACATGCTGGTGAAAAAATACGGAAAGGAGGGTGCCCGGGCGCGTATTTATGCAACGACCGACAAGCAAAAGGGCGCGCTCAAAAATTCTGCCGACAAAGAAGGTTATGAAACCTTTGTCATTCCGGACGATGTGGGCGGCCGCTTTTCGGTGCTGACCGCGGTTGGCCTTTTGCCCATTGCTGCGGCTGGGATTGATATTGATGCAATGATGCAGGGGGCGGCAGATGCGCGGGAAGCGTATGCCAAGCCATTTGACGAAAACCCCTGTTACCAGTATGCGGCGGCGCGCAATATTTTGATGCGCAAGGGCAAGCAGATTGAAATGCTGGTCAATTATGAGCCGGGGCTGCAGTATTTTGGAGAATGGTGGAAACAGCTCTACGGCGAGAGCGAAGGTAAAGACAACCGGGGGATTTTTCCGGCTGCTGCAAATTTCTCAACCGACCTGCACTCTATGGGGCAGTATATCCAGGACGGCGCGCGCATTTTATTTGAGACGGTGCTGCATGTGGAGCAGCCGCGCGCTGATGTAGAAATTGGGTTTGACGAAGAAAATATTGATGGTTTGAATTTTCTGTCTGGCAGGAAAATGAGCGAGGTTAACGATAAGGCGTTTTTGGGTACCCTTTTGGCACATTCCGATGGGGATGTTCCGAATCTTGTGGTAGAAATTCCGCGTATGGACGCTTACCATTTTGGGAATTTGGTGTATTTCTTTGAAAAGGCTTGTGCGGTGAGCGGTTATTTGCTTGGTATCAATCCGTTCGACCAGCCGGGCGTGGAAGCATATAAGAAAAATATGTTTGCCCTGTTGGGCAAGCCGGGATATGAAGGCGAAAAGGCTCAGCTGGAAGCTCGGCTGTAAAATGAATGCGGCTGCCCTTAAAGATGGGCAGCCGTTTTTTGCAGGGGACCCCAGCGGAAAGGAGGTACATCAGTGGCATCGGAAACCATCGAGGCAAAGCTAAGAACGCTGCCGGATAAAAGCGGCGTATATATTATGAAGGATGAGGCGGGCGCCATTATTTATGTTGGAAAAGCCAAAGTGCTGAAAAACCGCGTCCGGTCCTATTTTAAAAACCATAACCATCCGCCCAAGGTGGCTGCCATGGTAAGTAATGTGGATACATTTGAATATATCATTACCGATTCGGAAATAGAAGCATTGGTACTGGAAAATAATTTGATCAAAGAGTATTCACCAAAGTATAATATCTTGTTAAAGGATGATAAAACCTACCCATTTTTAAAACTGACCATGCAGGAACAATATCCGAAGATTATGATGACGCGTACGGTAAAACGGGATGGCGCCCGGTATTTCGGCCCATATTCCAGCGGTGTTATGCTAAGGGAACTGATTGATTTGATCAAGGATATTTTTAAAATCCGCAGCTGTAACCGGAAATTCCCAGAGGATATTGGGAAGGGGCGGCCTTGCTTGTATTACCATATTGGCAAATGTTTAGGCGTTTGCGAGGGACATGTGGACCGGCAGCGGTATGACGAAATTGTTAAAGAGGTTATTGGCTTTTTAAACGGCAATTATACAAAGGTGCAGAACCGGCTGCGGGATGAAATGGAACAAGCGGCGCAGGCATTGGATTTTGAAAAGGCTGCTATGCTGCGGGACCGGCTGCAAAGCATTGATGTGCTGTCGCAAAAGCAAAAAATTGTGTCCGCGTTGGGCAATGATGTAGATGCCATTGCAATGTATGCTAAAAATAACCGTTCATGTGTGCAGGTATTCTTTATCCGGTCGGCCCCGGCACCGACCGCCCTTTCCATGCGGTTGGGGCTCGGGGACAGATGGGAATTGTAACGCAGCAATACATTTAATTATATATTTATTCATCATTCATTCGGGGCTAATAGAAATATTTTGTATTCCAGATAGTCCGGAACATCGGTATTGTGATAATCACAAAGTTTTAAATTACAGGATATACACATGCTCCAATACAGAAAGGATGCCTTGTATTTTGGTGTCACGTTCCAGCACTTCGAGGTACTTTAAGGCGTTTTATAGATAGCCGAACTTTGGTAAATTCGCCATTTTGAAATACGTTTTTAATGTAAAAATTGCCATTGCCGGAAATAAAGACTATCTTTGTAAAAAAAGAAAGACATTGTATGGAAACTATAAAAAGAATACTGCAAGATAAAATAAGCAACCGTATCGCACCGGGTAAGGCCGTATTGATTTTCGGCGCTCGTCGTGTAGGAAAAACGTTTATAAATCGTAAAAACCAGTAACATTAAACAAAACGGACAATGATGCTGAATGGCGAAGATTACGACACACTGGCCTTGTTGGAAAATCGTACTGTGGCCAACTATCGGCATGTACTGGAAGGTATCGACTTGCTCGCTATTGACGAGGCGCAGAACATTCCTCAAATCGGCAGTATTTTGAAACTGATCGTAGATGAATTACCGGGTGTAAGCGTATTGGCAAGCGGTTCATCGTCATTCGACCTGTTGAACAAGACGGGCGAGCCGTTGGTCGGCCGCAGTACGCAATTTGTACTTACGCCATTTTCGCAGCGCGAAATCGCGCAAACGGAAACGGCTCTCGAAACCCGTCAGAATCTCGAAGCTCGCTTGATTTACGGCTCCTATCCGGAGGTGGTGATGATGGATAACTATGAGCGTAAGACCGACTATCTGCGCGATATTGTCGGTGCGTATCTTTTGAAAGATATTCTGGCGATTGACGGGCTGAAAAACTCGAGCAAGATGCGCGATTTGTTGCGGCTTATCGCCTTTCAGCTGGGAAGCGAGGTCTCTTACGAGGAGTTGGGCAAACAGCTCGGTATGAGCAAAACAACAGTTGAAAAATACCTCGACTTGTTGGAGAAAGTCTTTGTCGTCTATCGTTTGGGAGCCTACTCGCGGAATCTCCGCAAGGAGGTTACAAAGGCCGAGAAATGGTATTTCTACGACAACGGTATCCGCAATGCGATTATCGGAGCATTTTCGCCTCTGGCTATTCGGCAGGATGTCGGGGCATTGTGGGAAAACTATATCATTGGGGAAAGACGCAAAGCGAATTTTAATGAAGGGCTGCATAAGGAGTTCTATTTTTGGCGTACTTACGATAAGCAAGAGATTGATCTTATCGAAGAGAATACGGATAATCTGACCGCCTTGGAGTTCAAATGGGGCAATAAGATGCCCAATGCCCCGAAAGTGTTTCAAGAAGCATATCCCCATGCTGAGTTTCATGTCGTGAATCGGGATAACTATTTGGAGTTCGTGTAATCAATAAATTACATATATGAAAACTAAATTACAACCCCAACAGATTCAATATCCGCGGTTTATTCAAAATAAACCGTGCGGCATTGATAAATTAGATGGAGGTTCGCAAGAACGGTTAGCAAAAACTATTGCTCGCCACTTTCGTCAAAATGATTCCTTGAATGACGATAACGCTTTACCTCGAATTATAGGAATTGAAGGTATTTGGGGTTCCGGCAAGTCTAATGTTGTCAAGATATTGGAAAAAGAATTATCAGACAATTATTATTTTTTTGAATATGACGCATGGGGACATCAAGAAGACTTGCAACGTCGATCTATATTGGAATTGCTGACAAGCAAACTTATTAATGATGGTATCTTATCCGGAGATACGACTATAAAAGTCAAGGGAGGAGGTGAGAAAACCGTATCATGGGCTGAAAAGTTGAAATATTTATTAGCCCGT
>CALGRC010000020.1 GCA_937959315.1 uncultured Clostridia bacterium
CGCTCACTACTTCGGAGCAGGCCATGCAGTCAGTCTTATCGACAGCATTATCCAGGTTGAATGCATTTTTGGATAGTGAGATGGAGCAGGTTTTATGTTTTGATACTTCTGTCGATGCGGAAAAATTCTGTAATACGAAGTCAGCAATCTTCCTGATCATGCCGGAAGAGGATTCTACCAAATATTTCCTTATATCATTGATTGTGCAACAGCTTTATCGGGAAATGCTGGCGGTTGCAGACGAAACAGGCGGTAAACTAAAAAACAGGGTGATGTTTTATCTGGATGAAATAGGCACTATCCCCAGAATTGATTCAGCCGAGATGATGTTTTCTGCAGGACGCTCGCGCCGCATTAGTATAGTGGCAATCATCCAATCGTTGGCCCAGCTTGAAAAGAATTATGGAAAGGAAGGCGCATCCATTATCGTTGACAATTGCCAGCTGACAGTGTTTGGCGGCTTTGCACCAAATTCGGAAACAGCAGAGACCATGAGTAAAAATTTGGGCGAACAGACGATCCTGTCCGGCTCTGTTACGCAATCGAAAAACGATGGTTCACGAAGCCTGCAGATGATGTCGCGGCCGCTGATGACAGTGGACGAACTTAAAACCTTGCCAAAATTCCATTTTATTGTGGCAAAAACCGGTTGCAACCCCATGCGGACAAAGCTGGAGCTCTTTTTCAAGTGGGGTATTCAGTTAGATGAGGAATATGAGGTAAGCAAGCATGAGCAGCGTCGGGTTTCCTATGCCGGAAAGGATGAATTGATTGAAGAGATTGAAAAGCGGGAAGGAAAATATCCGTTTGGCGCAGAGCGGCTGTCTGCCGGATATCCGGGCAGCAGGAGCCGTTCACTGGAGGGATCGCCAGTGCTGGTAGAAGATATGGAAAGGGGGCGCATCCGCATCCATGACAGCAAAGACTGATAATTTGCTAAAACTGTATCTGTCGGACCTCCCGCCAAGAGCCGCGGCAGTGTATCTATATTTATACCAGCGGTGTAACAAGGAGGACTCCTGCTTTCCTGCAATCAAAACAATCTGCCGGGATATGAAATTATCCCGCAGTACAGTGAAGCGGGCTATCAGTGATTTGGTAAATGCAGGATTTGTTATAAAAGAAAGGCGGTACCGGGAAAACGGAGGGAACAGTTCCAATTTGTATGTGCTGAAATCTTAAAAAAATAGAATGAGCTTAAAAGCGCAACTCTTCTGTCTGTTTAGTGAACCCAGCCTCGGTTCATGATGAACCGACAAGAACTTTGTCAATGGAATAGGGATATTGGAATAAGGAATAAGTAGCCTTGAGAGACTGCACGGTTTTTAATCACTGATTTCAGCAATAATTAGAGAGAATGAGAGGGTTTATCATGTGAGCATCTACGATATGACGGACTGAGGGAAATTCTGAGAGTAAGGCATAAACGGATTTCATATGAAGGGTTGGCACAAGGGGTTCGAGTTCCGGGAAAAGGATTGTAACAAGCTTTGAAAGAGAGGATTTGAGTTTTGCCTGTTCCCGGACTTTATCAAATCTGTATCTGGATAGCGACTTTAACTATTCGTTGTGGTACAATGATGTATTTGAGTAGGGTTTTAAGTCTGCATCAGACATTAACATCATAGCGGTAATATGAGGGTTAACCTTATCTGTTTTCGTTTTACGAAGTGACAGACTCTTGCGATACAGATTGGTATGTAAAGGGTTGATGACAAATGTGGGAAGGCCTTTGTTAAGAAAAAATCTCAGAAGATTGTATGAGTAATGTCCCGTGACTTCAAGCCCTGCTTTTAATTTACTCAAATCATTAGAAACGGATTTGATCTTATCATAAAGGTCATTGAAACCTTCTATGCTGTTTGGGAAAATGAAAGTATTGCAAAGTACGTCATCCTTCGGTTGCAGGACTGCTAAACCAATCCACAGCATCTTAAGCAGTATATCATAGTTTTGGGAGAGGGATATGGGAATTTGCAATGGAATGTGGATTTTTGACTATTGAAGCAAGCGGCATGTGGTTGTTATAATGGCAATACAATGCAAATCGGTACGCGGGTTTGCAAGAAAAAGCCGTGATAAACTGGGGGTTGAAAATGTGTCGGAACTGTTGGAAATAGCGATGATTGTGTGCTTTGGCGCTTCGTGGCCGATGAATGTGATAAAGTCCTGCCGGTCAAGGACGACAAAAGGGAAAAGCCTTGTGTTCCTGTGCCTGATTTTTGCCGGGTACATAGCGGGGATTTTTTCAAAATTTACAAACGCGGCATATATGGCGCAGATTGCGCAAAAATGGTACATTTTGTTTTTTTATTTTCTCAACCTGATAATGGTTGGCGCCGATTTATACCTTTATGCCAGGAATAGAAGATTAGAAAAAGGCGGTGTAATACGATGAAAACGCTGATGGATATCCCTTATAGCGATATTGGGCACAAAAACCAGGTGCTGGATATTTTCCTCCCGGAAGCAGAAAGCTTCCCGGTATTTGTCTATTTTCATGGCGGCGGTTTGGAAGAAGGGGATCAGCATAACCCGCCTTTTGTAGAATATCTTACATCAAAGGGGATTGCGGTTGTCAGCGCCCAGTACCGGATGTACCCGACGGCAAAATATCCGGAATTTATTATGGATGCGGCTGCGGCCGTTGCCTGGTCGATGAAGCATCTGGGGGAATATGGGGATTGCAAGCGGTTTTACGTAGGGGGGAGTTCTGCTGGGGCATACCTGTCCATGATGCTTTGCTTTGACAGGCGGTGGCTGGCACCTTATGGAATGGCACCCGGCGATATTGCAGGTTTTGTGCATGATGCCGGGCAGCCTACCAAGCATTTTCATATTTGCCGTGAAGAAGGCCTTGATACCAGGCGGGTGATTATAGACGATACCGCGCCGATTTACCATGTGGGGACGTCGGGGCAATATCCGCCGATGCTGTTTATGGTATCGGATGATGATATGGAAAACAGGTATGAGCAAACTCTGCTGATGGTCAGTACCCTGCGGCATTTTGCCTATGACATGGATAAAATAGAGTTGCACGTGACACATGGCGGGCATTGTATTTCCTTGCAGATGACAGATGAGGCGGGCGATAATGTGTTTGCCAAAACAGTTTATGCATTTATGGAAAAGAATCAATAAATATGCTTTTTAGATGGGAAATTTTGATGATTTGTTTTTTCTGTATGCTGATATAAAATGTTAGTATAGAATGGGGATGGGATAATATGAACAGCAAAGAGTGGTTTAAAACGGCGCAATTTGGGATGATGGTGCATTTTGGCTTGTATTCTCTTTTGGCAGGGGAATATCGGGGTAAACGGATCCCGACGATAGGAGAATGGATCCAGGCATATTACAAAATCCCAAACGATGAGTACCATAAATTGGCACAAATCTTTAACCCGATTTATTTCGATGCGGAGGAATGGGTTCAAATCGCCAAAAGTGCCGGGATGCAGTATATGGTTGTGACGGCGAAACATCATGAGGGTTTTGCGCTCTTTAAATCCCATGCCAGCAGATTTAATGTTGTTGATGCAACTCCGTTTAAAAGGGATATGATCGGTGAGCTTGCACAAGCCTGCAGGAAATATGGCATGAAATTGGGGCTTTATTATTCTCAGGACATTGACTGGTCTCATCCTCATGGCGGCGGTTATAACGCGCCGCACTTGATGCAGGGGGAAACATATTGGGATAACCGGCATGATTTTCCTGATATTGCCGCCAAAGACTATTCCATATGTTTTCACGAAAAAATATTGCCGCAGGTTGAGGAACTTCTTACGCAATATGGAGAAATTTTCCTAATGTGGTTTGATACGCCTTACAGCATTTCGCTGGAACAAAGTAATATGTTATATCAGCTTGTGAAAAAGCTACAGCCAAATTGCCTGGTGAATTCGAGGATTGGCAATGGTATGGGGGATTATGAATCGGCAGAGGATAACGAGATCCCGGATGATATAAAAAACGGTCTGTTTGAGTCACCAATCACATTGAATGATACGTGGGGATTTAAATATTTTGATGACAACTGGAAAGATGCCGACCAGGTTTTGAAAATCAAAAACCATTTAAAAAAAAGAGGGAGCAATTGCCTTTTGAATGTCGGCCCTGACCATTTGGGCAGGATACCAGTTCCGGCAATTGATATCTTAAAAGCGGTTGGTGAAAAAACAGGGTGGTAAGGTGCGGAAAGCGGGCGAGGGAGGATTGCTTATGAAACGAAAATACATACGGGTGTACAGTTTGACCCTTGCGGCGATGCTCGCAATATTTGTGATGGCACCTGCCGGGGCAATTGCAGAAAAGGAAACGGTCATAACAGAAGATACCGCCGGGACGGCAAACGGGAAAGGCAATCTGTTTCATGAGGATTTTGAAGATGGTGCCTTTGATGACAGCGGGCTGGAAGTATTGCCTGCATCCGGTGGAAAATATGAAATCGTGGATTATGATGGGGCGCGCGGGAAGGTGCTGAAACTGCAGTTGGGGAACACCGGGGAAAACCGGCTGAAAACCGTGATGGAAAAGCGGGAAGGCGGTGAAGGCGAAACCCTGATGTACAGTTTTTCGTATCTGTCTACTACGGCAAGCAACTATGCCTATTTGCGCGTATGTAAGGAGTGGCCATCCAACCAGCAGGAAATGACAGATTTTGACCAGCAGGGGTGGAATGGCCTTGAAACGATGTTTCTGAAAGATAATGGTGATGGTAGGCAGAAAATCACCCACAATACTCGTTTCAGGGGTTTTGAAGATGCCAATATGGGTGATTTTAAGGAAGCAGAAATCAATCAATGGCATGATGTTGATATCATTTTTGATTGGCGTCATGGAGGGTTTTATGTTTTTTTGGATAAACAGATTGTTGTCCAGTACGATTTGGACAACCAAATCTGGGGCATAGGGGTGTTTGATCTTCATATCAGTTCGTATCCCGGACAGCAGTATTATATTGATAATATTGCGGTTACCCGAATCAGGACGAGTGCGGATATTGATATCCCAAAGGAAAACTTTCCGGAAAACAATATTGATTGGCCGTACCGGGATCTCGATATCGAATTTTCTTCCGGCACACCAGGCAACGCCTTTTCCAGCGGGGACAGGCAGGTGATTACCATGACTGCCGAAAGCCTGGCGGACCGTACGGCGGGTAATTATATGGTTACATTTTCTGTTGAGGATGAATATGGAAATATCGTATCGACGAAGGAAGAACAGTTGGTACTGGAAAATGGCGGTTCTGCCGAATTGGAAGTTCCACTTTCTGTAGATAAATTCGGGAAATACTACCTTCGTGCCGAACTGCGCGATAAGGAGGGGAATGCGTATCGGGGGTTTACGGAATTTTCGTATTTTAACGAGCCGGCTGCCGGTGTGCAGAACAAGGATTATGGGACATGCCTGCATATGGGCCACGGCAGGGAATTTGATGAACTGGCGGACATGGTTGACGGCGCTGGTATCAATGTGGTACGGGATGAATGGTGGTTTAGTGGCCTTTCAGATTTGGAAATTGAGCCGGGTGTCTATCGGTTGCCGGAAAAGCTGTTGGCCTTTTGGGAGGAGTTGGCACAAAGGGATATTACGCTGATTTATATCCACAATTTGTGCGACGATTATGGCGAAATTGCATATCATTTGGCCAAAACTGCCCGGGAAATCGGGCTTGATGTAATATGGGAGGCAACCAATGAATGGAATATCCAGGGGGTTGACCCTGCGTATTATGCGGATAAGCAGTTAGAGGCGTATGAAGGGTTTAAACGCGGCGATCCGGATGCTTTTGTTTGCGGCGGGACGATGGCAGGCGTTGACGCGCCGCAAATGCGGGAGGCGTTGGAAAGGCTTGACGGAAGAAAAGCATTTGACGCATGGAGCTATCATGCATATTTTGGGGCTACGATACGGCCGGAAAGGTCGAATCTGGCACTGTGGACACAGAACTGCAAGGATATTCTGGCCGAGTACGGATATGTGGATACGCCGGTATTTGTAACTGAGTGCGGCTGGTCTTCGGCGGACGACGGGGTGACAGAACAGAGAAAAGCGCAAAATGCGGTCCGTTCTGCAGCGCTGGCAGAAAAACTGGATACGCTGGATTTGTTTGTCTGGTATGATTTTGAAAATGACAATGTCAGTACCCAGAACCGCGAATATTCCTGGGGGATGATCCGGTTTTTTCGGCCGTCCTTTGAACATCCGCAGGCACATTCTGCAGAGAGTGCTTACCTTGCCATGGCCAATTACAATGCGCTGACCAACGGCGGGGATTACGTCGGAGATTTGCAGCAGGATGACAGGCTGTATCTGTACCGCTACAACGGCGCCTCCGGGAAACCGCTGCTCATGGCGGGGGCCATTGATGATGAACCCATTTCAGTGGGGATCCGTTTGGATTGTGATAAAGTAACGCTGTATGATATATATGGGAATGCACAGGAATGTTACACAAAAGACGGCGTTTTGTCGGTTGTGCTGGACGGCGACCCGTTATATATCGAAGGGGATTTTGCAGAGCCTGCCGTGTGCGAAGCGGATTATGCGCTCAGCGGCGGCGTACTGGAAGCTCCTTCCGGTACGGCGGCTTCACTCAGCCTTGTAAAAAATACCGAAGCAGAAGCGACGGTCAGTATCAGCAGCGTCAAGTCGGTGGTTTCAGAAAATGAGATGGTACTACAAAACGGGATCAATAAAATTTCATTCCATACGGATAATGGGTTTTCCGGCGAACGGAAAATCATACTGACAGTAATAGAAGGGCGCAAGCCGGTGTTTTATGCGCCGGTGTATCTGGCGCATTGCCCGTCGGCCAGCGTCAGCAGGATGGTCATGACATCCAATTCCTCGCTGCTTGGCAATTGGTCCGCCAGGGTGTATGTCCGAAACAACGATAAATATAACGCCGTGTCCGGCACGCTGTATTTTACCGGCCCGGATGAAATTACAGAAACCATCAAACCGGTCCAATTGCCGCTTATTTCCCCTGCGGCGGAGCAATATGTGGTAATCAACCTCCCGCAATGGCTGGATGCGGACGAGGCGGAAGGGGAACTTGTGACGGACAGGGGTGAACGTATCCCGCTGCGTATCCGGCTGGATTATGAGGGGGCAAATTATGCGCAGGAAAAACCGGTGATCGACGGTGTGGCAGAAGAAGGGGAGTGGTCAAAACAGTTCCCCATGAGCTTTGGCACACAGGCATTGAAGGCAAACTGCTATATGATGTGGGACGAAGAAAACCTGTACTTCCTTGGCGAATTACAGGAGGAAATGCATATTCAGATGCAAACCGGCGAGTATATCTGGCAGGACGACAGCATCCAGTTACAGCTCAACACCGGAACCGGCCAGACCACAGAAGTGGGGTTTGCTTTGACATCGCAGGGGCCACAGGTGTGGGCGTGGTATTTGGAAACCACTGAACCTGCAGGGAAGCTTTTGGATGATATAGACATTGCCATCCAGCGCCAAGGGCTGGTTACAACTTACGAGGTTGCACTGCCGTGGGAACGGGTGGTTGCAAATACAGAAAATATCAAGAAGAACGGTTCTTTTCAATTTGGCCTGCTCGTGAACAACAATGACAAAGGCGGGCGGGAAATCAATTCCTATGCCGGCGATATTGCCGGCTGGAAGACCATTTCGTCCATGTCAACCATGAATTTGTTTCAATGACCAATGAAGTTTAAACGGGAAAGAGGGGAGGAAAACAGGACAGGCGGCAGGCAAGAACAGGAAACGATAAAAGAAACAGGATCAAAGTGAGGAGGAAAAACATGAAAACCAGGATAGGTACTTTTTTCGTTGCATTGGCGGTTTTGGCAAACATGGTTTGTTTTGGCACGGCGGCTGCGGCCGATACATTTGCCCCGGCCGACTACCGGTGGAAAACCGCGTATACGAAGTATTACAATGGGTTTGAAAATACACAAGGTGTCGGCGAGCTGCAAGGATCCATATATGAGGGCGATTTTACTATGGTTGGCACAGGAAATGGTGCAGCATTTACCAATTGGGCTGGAGATATGGATCTTGGCAGTGAAGGCGGCGGGAAAGCGATGCATGGGTATGGATACCCTGTATACAGCCTCAGCCTGGCCGAGGATAAAAAAATTGGAAGCAAAGATGGCATCGTTATGTTGTCGTTCGATATGTTCCAGGGAAGTGAAACTTCTTTTGAGGGATATGTTGCATACCGGAGAAAGAGCGCGGACGGGATGGATGAATCCAGAAAAGTCTGGGGATTTAACAGGCATGATACCAAAATGGGGCTTGGCAGCGACAGCAGTAAGTGGGCGCATGAGGCCCCGGTTTCCAACGGAGAAGGGGAAAAGCCCTATCAAAGCGCAGAAAACTGGCATA
>CALGRC010000021.1 GCA_937959315.1 uncultured Clostridia bacterium
TGCGGGAGTACAGAGGGCAGCCAGCCCTTTGTGCCGGGGTGCAGGGGCGGCAGCGCACTGCTGGGGTCAAGGGGCAATGCCCATTGGCGGGTTGAGGGCAGCCAGCCTCATCGGGTCAAGGGTGAAACGCCTTGCCCAGGGAAAGTTGATGCCTGCGTCAACTTGTACTGGGTATTACCTGACGCAAAATTCCGCAGGTTTGGCGGCTTCGCCGCCCTCCCCAGCCCGGAACAGCTTTGCAGGAAGGAGGAAAAATGTTTGAAATTAACAAGGCACAATGGGCGCTCCGGGAAGCATGGCACTTACAATCCCCGTCACAATGACCGCCGGTTCGATGTAGAAAACAGCGAACACATTGACGCTGAGCGTGCCAGACAAAATGTGTACTGGGACTGCTACCGGGGATTTACCACCCACGACTTTCGGGATAACCCGGAGCAGCCGGATTTCAGCTTTGAGGAAATTGAGCGGATGTATTACTACGAGCATTATGCCGACCATGTAAATGCCCAGAACGCCCGGAATGAGAAAACCCGGCATATTGAGCGCAACCGTACTGTGGATGACCTCTTGAAAAATAACAAGACCTGTCCGGAAGAAAGCATCTACCAGATCGGCACGATAGAGGAATCCGTCTCACCGGAAGCGCTGGCGCTCATCGTCAGTGAATTTTATGAAGAATTTGAGCGCCGTTTCGGTTCTCATATCCACATTTTAGACTGGGCGCTCCATCTGGATGAGGGAACACCGCATATTCACGAGCGCCATGTGTTCGACTGTGAAAATCGGTATGGAGAATTGTGTCCCCAGCAGGAAAAGGCGCTGGAGGAACTGGGTATCCCTCTCCCAAAACCGGAGCAGCCCAAAGGAAAGCACAATAACCGGAAACAGACTTTCGATGCAGTCTGCCGGACAATCCTGTTTGACATTGCCAAACGGCATGGACTTCATCTGGAACAGGAGCCGTCCTATGGTGGGCGTGACTATCTGGAAAAGCAGGATTATATCCTGATGAAGCAGAAAGAACAGATGGCGGCGCAGGAGCAAAAGCTGGAAGAACTGACGCTCAAAATCGAGGATGTGGAGACGCTGTTGGAGGATGTTTCCGATGTGGCCTATGACAAGGCAGTGGAGGTCGTGACAGACAAGGTACGGGAACAGACCCAGCTTGAGGATTTGGAAGTGATCGAGAAATACCGAAAGAGCGTGGTATCCCCCAATGCAAAAAATTCGCCGGAAGTGGTGAAGATTGCAAATACCCTACTGGGAAGGGCACGGGAAAAATTACAGCAGTCCGCAGAAAAGATTCTCAAAAAGGTGCAGGCTGTGCTGCTGAAGCCGGAGGTCAAGCAGGCTGGCAAAGAGCAGATTAAGAAAAAAGCCAGAGAATCCATCAAAGAGAAGCTGGCGAAAGGCAAATTGGACGCTGACCGGAAGAACCGGGAGCGATGGGAACGTGAGGGGCGGATCGCCCCGACAAAAAAACAGGATATGGAGTTGTAAGGCATCTGATTTTCTGAGGAAACCGGGTGCCTTTTGTTTTGTTTGGAGGTGGGGAAATCGAATGTATTTGAAACAGTAAAGCAGTCTGTCACGACAAGACAGGCTGCGGAATTTTATGGGATTCCAGTAGGACGGAACGGGATGGCCTGTTGTCCTTTTCACGATGACAGACATCCCAGCATGAAGGTGGACAGGCGGTTCCATTGCTTTGCCTGTCAGGGGGACGGAGATGTGATTGATTTCACTTCCCGCCTCTTTGGACTGGGCAGTAAGGAAGCTGCCTTGAAGCTGGAATTTGAACAGGCGGCAAAATACCGCGACCAGATCGAGAAGCTAAAGAAACAGAAACGATAAGGGGACAAGCTATGATAGACCATATTTATATTAAAGGCGCAAGAGAACACAATTTGAAAAATATCGACGTGACCATCCCGCGCGACAAATTTGTGGTGCTGACCGGGCTATCCGGTTCGGGGAAATCGTCGTTGGCGTTTGATACGCTGTACGCCGAAGGGCAGCGGCGGTATGTGGAATCGCTGTCGTCTTATGCGCGCCAGTTTTTGGGACAGATGGACAAGCCGGATGTGGACTATATCGAGGGGCTGTCGCCCGCCATTTCTATTGACCAGAAAACCACCAGCCGCAACCCTCGTTCTACGGTCGGGACGGTTACCGAGATCCACGATTACCTGCGTTTGCTGTATGCGCGGATTGGTATCCCGCACTGCCCGAAATGCGGCAAGGAAATTAACCAGCAGACCATCGATGAAATTGTTGACCAGGTGTTGCAGCTGCCTGAGCGGACGCGGATCCAGGTATTGGCGCCGGTGGTGCGTGAGAAAAAGGGCGAGCATGCCAAAGTGTTGGAAGATGCCCGGCGCAATGGGTATGTGCGGGTACGGGTGGACGGCAATGTGCGGGAATTGGATCAGCCAATCAAGCTTGCCAAGACTCACCGGCACACCATTGAGATTGTCATTGACCGCATTGCTATCAAAGACGGTATCCAGTCGCGGCTGACCGATTCCATTGAAACGGCGCTGGAGCTGGGCGGCGGGCTGGTTATTATTGACGTCATTGACGGGGAGGAACTGACCTTTTCCCAAAACTATGCCTGTAAGGACTGCGGGATTAGCATTGATGAGCTTTCGCCGCGGATGTTTTCGTTTAACTCGCCGTTTGGCGCCTGCCCAACCTGCGGCGGGCTGGGTATGATTCAGGAAATTGACCCTGATTTGATTGTTTCCGACCGGACAAAATCTATTTTGGAAGGCGGGATTACCGCCAGCGGCTGGAACAATGTCAATGAGCTGGGTTCCTATTCCCGCGCGTGGTACGACGCCCTGGCCAACCATTATCATTTTTCCCTTTCTACCCCCATTGAGGATTTGCCCGATGGAGTATTGGACAAAATTCTATACGGCACTGGCGGCGAGGAGATCCCATTTACCTACCGGGTAACGGTAATGCAGCCATTTGAGGGGATTATACGGAACCTGGAACGGCGGTATAAGGAGTCCTATTCTTCGTATATCAAAATGGACATTGAATCGCTCATGTGCGAAAACCCCTGCCCCGACTGCCATGGTGAACGGTTTAAGCCCGAGACGCTGGCGGTGACGGTGGGCGGCATGAATATCTCTGAGGTATCCAAGCTGTCTGTGCGGAAATCGAAGGAATTTTTTGAAAATTTGACGCTTAACAATAAAGAACAGATGATTGCCAGCCAGATTATGAAAGAATTACATGCGCGGCTGGGGTTTTTGCTGGATGTAGGATTGGATTACTTAACCCTTTCCCGCAGCGCAGGTTCGCTTTCGGGCGGCGAAGCGCAGCGCATCCGGCTGGCGACGCAGATTGGCTCGTCGCTGATGGGTGTGCTGTATATTTTGGACGAGCCCAGTATTGGCCTGCATCAGCGGGATAATGCGCGCCTGCTGGCAACGCTTAAGCATTTGCGGGATTTGGGCAATACCCTGGTGGTGGTGGAGCACGATGAAGATACCATGCGGGAGGCCGATTATATCATTGACGTGGGGCCGGGCGCCGGTATTCACGGCGGTGAAATTGTTGCGCAGGGTACGGCGCAGGAAATTATGGAAAACCCCAACAGTGAAACGGGGCTGTATTTAAGCGGCAAAAAGAAAATAGAGGTTCCCAAGGAGCGGCGCAAAGGGAACGGCAAATACCTTACCATTAAGGGCGCGGCAGAAAACAACCTGAAACGGGTGAACGTCAAAATCCCGCTGGGGAAATTTGTCGTTGTAACTGGCGTTTCGGGCTCTGGAAAATCATCGCTGGTCAATGAGGTTCTTTACAAAACGCTGGCAGTTAAGCTTAACCGGGCGCGTAAAAAACCAGGAAGCTACAAATCTTTAGAGGGCTTGGAACATCTGGATAAGGTAATCAATATTGACCAGTCGCCCATCGGGCGCACGCCGCGGTCAAACCCGGCGACCTATACCGGGTTGTTTACCGATATCCGCGAGGTGTTTGCCAATACCAACGAAGCCAAAATCCGTGGGTATAAGGCCGGGCGGTTTAGTTTCAATGTCAGCGGCGGGCGGTGCGAAGCCTGCAGCGGCGATGGGATTATCAAAATTGAAATGAATTTCCTGTCTGACGTATATGTACCGTGCGAGGTGTGCGGCGGCAAACGGTATAACCGGGAGACACTGGAAGTGAAATATAAAGGCAAGAATATCAACGATGTGCTGGAAATGACAGTGGAGGAGGGGCTGGAGTTTTTCAAAAACCTGCCCCGGCTCAAACGCAAGCTGCAAACGCTGTATGATGTGGGGTTGGGATATATCAAGATTGGCCAGCCGTCTACAACGCTTTCGGGCGGCGAAGCACAGCGTGTCAAGCTGGCCACCGAGCTTTCCAAGCGCAGCACTGGGCGTACCATTTATATTTTGGATGAGCCCACGACAGGGTTGCACACTGCGGATGTCCACCGTTTGATTGACGTGCTCAATATGCTGGTGGACAGCGGGAATACCGTTGTGGTCATTGAGCACAACCTGGATGTGATTAAAGTGGCTGACCATATCATCGATTTGGGGCCGGAAGGCGGCGACGGCGGCGGTACGGTGGTATGCACCGGGACGCCGGAACAGGTGGCGGCCTGCAGCGGGTCCTATACCGGCCAGTTTTTGAAACCAGTGCTGGAACGGTAGCGGCTGCGGCAAATATTCCCCCGGAAATTCTGTGCAAATTTGCAATAATCTAAAAAAATTGTTGCAAATTTTCGCAGAAAATCTGCTTTTTTTTAAATATTTCATAAAAATATGAAATGTGCAAAAAAATATGTTGCAAAATGGCATGGGATGCGATATACTTATAAGCAAGATAAAATTGGAATTGGAGGAATGGGTCATGGCATTGAAAAATGAATATTTAAAAGGCCTGATGGAGCGTGTGGAAAAGCGCAATCCCGCAGAGCCGGAATTTCATCAGGCGGTACGCGAGGTTTTGGAATCGCTCGAGCCGGTCATTGAAAAACGGCCGGAGTATGTCAAACGCGGTGTAATCGAAAGCCTGGTTGAGCCGGAACGGGTTATCAAATTCCGGGTGCCGTGGGTGGACGACAACGGCAATGTGCAGGTGAACCGCGGATTCCGCGTACAGTTTAACAGCGCGATTGGCCCCTACAAGGGAGGATTGCGGTTCCATCCGTCGGTATATGAAGGGATTATCAAGTTTTTGGGCTTTGAGCAGGTATTTAAAAACAGCCTGACCGGCTTGCCAATCGGCGGCGGCAAGGGCGGCAGCGATTTTGACCCCAAGGGCAAATCGGATAATGAAGTGATGAGATTCTGCCAGAGCTTTATGACCGAGCTTTCCAAGCATATTGGCGCAGATACCGATGTGCCGGCGGGCGATATCGGCGTTGGCGGCCGTGAAATTGGCTTTTTGTTTGGCCAGTACAAACGGTTGCGCAATGAATTTACCGGTGTGCTGACTGGCAAAGGGCTGACTTACGGCGGCAGCCTGGCGCGTACCGAAGCAACCGGATATGGGCTGTGCTATTTTACCGATGAGATGCTAAAAGCAAAAGGAAAATCTTTCCAAGGCGCAACGGTGGTTATCTCGGGTTCGGGCAATGTTGCTATTTATGCAACGCAGAAAGCTACCGAACTGGGCGGCAAAGTGGTGGCGCTGTCTGACTCGAACGGGTATATCTATGACAAAAACGGTATTGACTTAAAAGCGGTCAAACAGATTAAAGAAGTGGAACGCAAGCGGATTAAGGAGTATCTAACCTACCATCCGGAGGCGGAATATCACGAAGGCTGCGCAGGTATTTGGACCATCCCGTGCGATGTGGCGCTTCCGTGTGCAACCCAGAACGAGCTGAACGAGGAGTCGGCAAAAGCGCTGGTGAAAAACGGCTGCTATGCAGTGGCTGAGGGCGCGAATATGCCGTCCACCCCGGAAGCGATTGAAGTATTCCAGTCCAACAATATTCTGTTTGGGCCGGCCAAGGCTGCCAATGCCGGCGGCGTGGCGACCAGCGCGCTGGAAATGAGCCAGAATTCTATGCGCTATAGTTGGACATTTGAAGAAGTGGATGCCAAATTAAAACAGATTATGGCAGATATTTATGCCAAAACTGCTGCGGCGGCAAAGGAATTTGGCATGGAAGATAACCTGGTTGCCGGTGCAAATATTGCCGGGTTCTTAAAGGTTGCCGATTCTATGATGGCCCAGGGCGTTGTATAAGAATGATTAGGAATTCCCCTCCCAATATGGGAGGGGAATTTTTCTACAAAAAAAGACATACCATTTTGGTACATATTATTTTGTTTTTTGGTAGACAAACTGGGTGCCATGGTGTATAATATATTAAAATCTGCCTTTAAATTGGTACGGAGATGCTAATAAGGCGCAAATATTTGGTTTGACAGGGGGACGTGCAGCTTATACGGTGACCGCTGTTAGACTTGTGTGCGCGTTCCTTTTCCGTACTGGCGGAGGGGCGTTTTTTTATGGGCTGGAAACAGGGCTGCGGATGAGAAGGAGGATGCGGATATGGAAGCATTACGGGAAAAGGCACTCATCATGGACGAGGAGGCAATGGGCCGCGCCGTCACACGGATTTCGTACGAGATTGTGGAAAAAAACAAGGGCACAGAAGGGCTTGTTATCATTGGCATCCAGCGGCGCGGGGTGACGCTTGCCAAGCGCATTGCCGCAAAAATCAAAGAGATTGAAGGGGAGGATGTCCCGGTTGGCATTTTGGATATCACCCTGTACCGGGATGATTTGTCCATGTTGGATTACGCGCCGGTCATCAACGGCACCGAGATTGACTTTATGATTACCGGTACCAAGATTGTGCTGGTAGATGATGTGCTTTTTACCGGGCGTACCATACGGGCAGCCATTGATTCGCTGATGGACTTTGGCCGTCCCAAAATGATTCAACTGGCTGTGCTCATTGACCGCGGCTACCGGGAATTGCCCATCCGGCCGGATTTTGTGGGGAAAAACGTTCCCACTTCCATCCAGGAGACCGTCAATGTGGAAGTGGACGAATTTGACGGCGTGAACCGCGTAACCATTTTGGAAAAGCAAAAATAGGGGGCGTAACACAGTGATTGGGAATAGGAAGGATTTGCTGGGGCTACAGGAATTGCCGGCCGAGGAAATCGGCACAATTTTGAAAAACGCCTCCACGATGAAGTATATATTGGAGCAAAACAGCAAAAAGACGCCACATTTGCAAGGAAAATCGGTGGTTACGCTGTTTTATGAAAACTCTACCCGCACCCGGCTGTCATTTGAGCTGGCCGCCAAATATATGAGCGCCAGCGCAGCCAATATTTCGGTTGCGACCAGTTCGGTGCAAAAGGGGGAATCGCTGCTGGATACCGCCCGTACGGTGGACGCCATGGGCGCGGATGTGATTGTGATACGCCATCCTATGGCAGGCGCGCCGCATTTGGTTGCTAAAAATGTACAGGCGGCGGTGATCAATGCGGGCGATGGGATGAATGAGCATCCGACGCAGGCACTATTGGATTTATTTACCATTAAAGAGAAAAAAGGACGGATAGAAGGATTGCGGGTAGCCATTATTGGGGATGTAGCGCACAGCCGCGTGGCGCGCAGCAACATTTATGGCTTGCAGAAGATGGGGGCAACGGTTGCGGTGGGCGGTCCTAGTACGCTTATGCCAATGGGAATGGACGCCTTTGGCGTGGAGGTATTTAACAGTACGCAAGAGGCGGTGCTGGATGCGGATGTTGTAATTAACCTGCGCATGCAGTTTGAACGGCAAAAGCAAGGTTTGTTCCCGTCCAACCGGGAATACGCACGGTTTTTCGGATTGGATGAAAAACGGCTGATATTTGCCAAGCCGGACGTGCTGATTATGCATCCCGGCCCGGTTAACCGCGGGATTGAACTGACAACAGAGGTGATTGACGGGAAACACAGCGCCATTCATGAACAGGTGACCAATGGCGTGGCAGTGCGTATGGCGTTGCTGTATATGTTGGCGCGCAGAGGAGGGAACAATGAGAATCTTAATTAAAAACGGGCATGTGTTGGACCCGAAAAATTCCATTGATAGTGTGTTGGATTTGTACATTGAAGATGGGGAAATCGTACAGATGGAACCGGGTATTGATATAAACGGCGGTGATATTGAGGAAATCGACGCCTCTGGTTTGATAGTTGCACCAGGGCTGGTGGATATGCATTGCCATTTGCGCGAGCCGGGTTTTGAATACAAGGAGGATATTGAAACAGGGACGCGCAGTGCGGCCATGGGTGGGTTTACCTCTATTGCGTGTATGCCAAATACCAATCCGGTAGTGGACAACCGCGCCATTGTGGAATATATCATCAACCGCGCAAAGGAAGCCGGAGTGGTCAACGTATATCCCATTGGCGCGGCAACCAAGGGGTTGCAGGGCAAGGAGCTTTCGGAAATTGGCGAGTTGAAGTTTGCCGGTGTGGTGGCGGTGTCGGACGATGGACGTCCGGTGGAAAATGCTGCGCTGATGCGCAGTGTCATGCAGTATGCAGCTATGTTTGACACTCCGGTTATTTCGCACTGCGAGGAACTGTCTCTGTCGGATGGCGGCGCCATGAACGAAGGCACGGTGGCAACCCGTCTGGGGCTGCGCGGTATTTCCCGTGCCAGCGAGGAGGTCATGGTGTCCCGTGACGCAATATTGGCGCAGGCCTATCAGCTGCCGGTGCATATTGCGCATGTCAGCACACGCGGTTCGGTAGAAATCGTCCGACATGCAAAGAGCATGGGCGTCCCCATCACCTGCGAGACCTGCCCGCATTATTTTACGCTGACGGAGGATGCGGTGGCCGGCTTTGACACCAATGCCAAAATGAACCCGCCGCTGCGCACGGCAGATGATGTGGCGGCAGTAATTGAGGGATTGGCTGACGGCACCATTGACGCCATTGCAACCGACCATGCCCCCCACCATATTGATGAAAAAAATGTGGAATTTGACCTTGCCGCAAACGGCATTGTTGGATTTGAAACAGCGCTGGGATTGGGCATTACCTATCTGGTGAAGCCAGGGTATCTTAACTTATCGCAGTTGATAGAAAAAATGAGCGGCAATCCGGCGGAAATCCTTGGCTTAAATAAGGGCCAGCTCAAAACTGGAAAGCCTGCCGATATTGTCATTTTTGACCCGGACAAGCAGTGGGCGGTAGATCCGGCAGGATTCCAGTCAAAATCCAAAAACTCGCCGTTTGGCGGATTTACCTTGCATGGAAAGGTGGAATACACCATTGTCAGCGGCAATATCGTCGTGCGGCAGGGGATGCTTTAAAAAAAGGAGTGACGGTATATGGACCGGTTGATTGAAAAAATCAAACAGACGGGCAACCCGACTGTGTTTGGTTTGGACCCGCGGTTATCGTTTGTGCCGCAGTACTTGCAGGATCAGAGCTTTGAGCGGTATGGCCGAACAGCGCGCGGCGCGGCGCACGCCATTTTGCATTTTAACTATGGGCTGATAGACGCACTTTGCGGGATTGTACCATGCGTCAAGCCGCAGTCGGCGTATTATGAAATGTATGGGATAGACGGTGTCAAAACGCTCAAAAAGACCATCGAATATGCCAGGGAAAAGGGGCTGTATGTGCTGCTGGACGTCAAGCGCAATGACATAGGCTCCACGGCTGAAGCTTATGCGGCCGCCTATTTAGGTGAGACCGATTTGGGAAACGGCATGCATGAGCGGATGTTTGACTGTGACGGCGTTACCGTGAACGGTTATTTGGGTACGGATGGCATCCAGCCGTTTGCCGATGCCTGCAAGCAATTTGACAAATCCTGCTTTGTACTGGTTAAAACCAGCAATCCTTCTTCCGGGGAATTGCAGGATGTGGACTGCGGCGGGCAGATGGTATGTGAAAAAATGGCGGAATTGGTGGAACAATGGGGAGCCGGTTCCATTGGGCAGTATGGATACAGCCGCATTGGCGCGGTGGTGGGCGCTACCTGGCCGCAGCAGGCGGAAAAGCTGCGCGCCATGATGCCGCACACCTACTTTTTGGTACCGGGCTACGGCGCGCAGGGCGGCGGCGCAAAAGATGTCATTGTAAACTTTAACAAAGATGGCTTGGGGGCGATTGTCAATTCGTCACGCGCCATTATGTGCGCCTACCAAAAGGGGGATTGGCAGCCGGAGGCATATGCAGATGCCGCAAGGGCGGAAGCCATCCGGATGCGCGATGAAATTACTGCGCTGCTGTAAAAGGAATACTGGGACAGGGGGTTGCAAATGAAAGTATATTTGAAGTTGGAAAACGGCAGGACGTTTGAAGGGGAACGCTTTGGCGCGGATGGCGACGCGCTGGGCGAAGTGGTTTTCAACACCTGCATGACAGGATATCAGGAAATACTGACCGACCCGGCCAATAAAGGGCTGCTGGTGGCAATGACCTATCCGCTGCTGGGCAATTACGGCGTCAATGGGGAAGATGATGAAGCGGCTGGCACAGCGGCTAAGGGCCTGATTGTCCGGGAAATCTGTGATAAACCCAGCAATTTCCGCAGTACCGGTACGCTGGACGCCTATTTGAAGGAGCACCAAATTGTGGGTATTTCGGGTGTGGATACCCGCTGCCTGACCCGTGCCCTGCGGGACAATGGGCCGATGCGGGCAGTGATTACATCCGATAAGGATTTTGATGTAAGCGCTTTGAAAGTATGTACGATAGAGCCCAATGCCGCCTATGGCAAGCAATATCATGTGCCGGGCAGCGGCAAACGGGTTGCGCTGGTGGATTTTGGTGTGCGCAAAAGCTTTGTGCAGCAGCTTTCGGAACGCGGCTATGATGTGACGGTTTTCCCGTCGGATACGGCGGCAGCGGCGCTGCACGGCTTTGACGGCATTATTTTAAGCGGCGGCCCGGGCGCCCCGCAGGATTATACCGCCGGTATTGCGCTTGCCAAAGCGTTGCTTGACGGGGGGACGCCGGTGCTGGGCGTTGGGCTGGGCCACCAGCTGCTGGCATTGGCCGCCGGCGCTGCGGTAGAGCATCTGCCGCACGGGCACCATGGGGTGAACCATCCGGTGCTTGACAAGGCCGCCGGGCGCACCTATCTGACTTGGCAAAACCATGGCTGGACGGTTCGGGCGGACAGCTTGCCTGCCGGACAGGTGATCTATGTCAATATCAACGACCGGAGCATTGAGGGGCTGCAATATGCACCGCATGCGTTTGGCGTGCAGTTCCATCCCATCGCGCTGGAAAATGCAACGGGGACGGGGTTTGTATTTACACGGTTTGAAGCTTTGATGGGAGGTGGCGCGCATGCCTAAGCACAGTGGTATCAAAAAGGTTTTGGTAATTGGCTCCGGCCCCATCATCATCGGGCAGGCGGCAGAATTTGACTACGCGGGCACCCAGGCCTGCAAAACCCTCAAAAGCGAGGGGATTGAGGTGGTTCTGATCAATTCCAATCCGGCTACCATTATGACCGATAAGAACATGGCGGATGCGGTATATATTGAGCCGCTGACCATTGAAACGGTCAAAAAGGTCATTGAAAAGGAGCGGCCGGACAGCATTTTGCCGACGCTTGGCGGGCAGACAGGTTTAAACCTTGCCACTGAGCTGGCGGAAGAGGGATATTTGGATAAGATGAATGTCCGTCTGCTGGGCACCAATGTGGATTCTATCAAAAAGGCGGAAGACCGCCAGATGTTCAAGGATACCATGGAGGCCATCGGCGAGCCGTGCATTGCCAGCAAGGTGGTGGAAAGCTATGAGGATGCGCTGGAATTTACCAAGGAAATTGGATTCCCGGTCATCATCCGCCCGGCGTTTACTATGGGCGGTACTGGCGGCGGCATTGCCTATCATGAGGCGGATTTGGACGAAATCGCCCATGGCGGCCTGCGCGCCTCCCGTGTCCATCAGATTTTGGTGGAAAAGTGCATCTCCGGCTGGAAGGAGATTGAATACGAGGTCATCCGCGACCACAAGGGCAACGCCATTACCGTTTGCAGCATGGAAAATGTTGACCCGGTGGGCGTACATACCGGCGATTCTATCGTGGTGGCGCCTGCGCAGACGCTGACCGATAAAGAATACGGCATGCTGCGGAATGCTGCTTTGAATATTATTTCGGCGCTTGGCATTGAAGGCGGCTGCAACTGCCAGTTTGCTTTGGAGCCTAACAGCTTTGAATATGCAGTTATCGAGGTCAATCCCCGTGTGTCCCGTTCGTCGGCGCTGGCTTCTAAGGCGACCGGCTACCCGATTGCCAAGGTCGCTACCAAAATTGCCATTGGCTATGGCCTGGATGAAATCCAAAACGAGGTGACCGGAACGACGTTTGCGTGCTTTGAACCCACTATTGATTATGTGGTATGCAAGTTCCCGCGCTGGCCGTTTGATAAATTTGTCAACGCCGACCGCACGCTGGGTACGCAAATGAAAGCGACCGGCGAGGTGATGAGCATTGGGCAGAGCTTTGAACAGGCCATTTTAAAGGCGGTTCGCTCTTTGGAAATCAATGCGCCGACGCTGCACCTGAAAAAATACAAGGACTATACTGCCGGCCAACTGCGGCAGGCGCTGCACACCTGCACCGACGAGCGGCTGTTTTTGATTGCGGAGGCGCTGGAAAAGGGCGTGACGCAGGAGGAAATCCATCAAATTACCACCATGGATGTTTGGTTTTTGGACCGCATTCAGCATATCATTGATTTGGAACGCCGGCTTAAAACGGAAGAACTGACGCGGGAGCTCATGAAAACTGTCAAACGGTATGGGTTTTCTGATTTTGCCATTGCAGAGCTGACCGGAAAAACGACGGCGGAGGTGCGCAAATTACGTACGGATATGGGGATTGTCCACACCTTTAAGGTAGTGGATACCTGTGCGGCAGAATTTGATGCGGTGACGCCCTAATATTATCCCAGCTACGATGAAGAAAACGAAGCGGCGCCGTCGGATAAAAAGAAAATCCTGGTGGTCGGTTCCGGCCCCATCCGCATCGGGCAGGGCATTGAGTTTGACTATTGCAGCGTACACTGCGTATGGGCGCTCAAAGAGGCCGGGTATGAAACCATCATTGCCAATAACAACCCGGAAACGGTATCCACCGACTTTGACACGGCGGACAAGCTGTATTTTGAGCCGCTGACGCCGGAAGAAGTACAAAATATCGTGGAAACGGAACAGCCGGATGGCGCAATTGTGCAGTTTGGCGGCCAGACAGCCATTAAACTGACCAAGGCACTGGTGGAAATGGGTGTCAAAATCATTGGGACCGGATTGGACGATATTGACGCGGCGGAAGACCGCGAGCGGTTTGATGAAATTTTGGAAGCGGCCGGCATCCCACGCCCGGCAGGGACGACGGTATTTACCAAGGAGCAGGCATTGGAAGCCGCGCATTTTCTGGGCTATCCGGTGCTGGTGCGGCCGTCCTATGTATTGGGCGGCCAGGGCATGGAAATTGCTTACAATGATCAGGATATTGAGGAATTTATGTCCATCATCAATCTAAATACCCAGGAGCACCCCATTTTGGTGGACAAATACATGGTGGGCCGCGAGGTAGAGGTGGACGCCATCTGCGATGGGGAGGATATTCTCATCCCCGGTATTATGGAGCATTTGGAGCGCGCCGGCGTACACAGCGGCGACAGCATTTCGGTCTATCCGCCGCGTACCATCGAACCGGAATTTCAGAAAACTTTGGTAGAATACACCGAAAAGCTGGCAAAAGCCCTGCATGTGGTGGGGCTGGTCAACATCCAGTTTGTCATCAGCGCAGGGGCGGTTTATGTCATCGAGGTCAATCCCCGTTCGTCGCGTACGGTGCCGTATATTTCAAAGGTTACAGGTATCCCGATGGTCAATATGGCTGCCAAATGCTCGCTGGGCTATAAGCTCAAAGATATGGGGTACGGCACCGGCCTGCATCCGGAGGCGCCCTATTGCGCGGTCAAGGTGCCGGTGTTCTCGTTTGAAAAGCTGCACAATGTCGATGTCAGCCTTGGCCCTGAGATGAAATCCACAGGCGAGGTGCTGGGGCTGTCCAAGGATTTCAGCGAAGCGCTCTACAAGGGCTTGCTGGGGGCGGGCATCCGGGTCAAAAAGCCGGGCAAGCTGCTGGCGACCGTGCGGGATACCGACAAGGAAGAAGCCATGTGGGTGGTGGGCGAATTTTCCGATATGGGGTATGACATCTATGCTACCGGGAATACCGCTAACCGGCTCAATCAGCATTTTGTGCCCACCAATGTTGTCAAAAAGATTGGCGAGGGTAAGCCGGATATTTTGGACTTGATTTCTGCCGGCGAAGTGGATGTGGTCATCAATACTGCAACCCGCGGCCGGGCGCCCGAACGCGACGGGTTTAAAATCCGCCGCAAAGCAGTTGAACATTCTATCCCGTGCTTTACATCGCTGGATACTGCAAAAGCTGTGGCCCTGTCGCTTAAATCGGGCTATAACAAAGAAAATATTGGGATAGTTGATATTACCAAACTGTAAAAAAAAGCCTTCCGGGCAAGCTTGCCCGGAAGGCTTTTTTTTAGAAAGCTGGCTATGTCGCGCTTGCAATTTTTGTATAAACCTTTTATAATAAAGGTACAATGGAAAAAAAGGGGGCGCGCACATGTATGAAATCATTGCCGGTATTTTAAAATACGCGCTGGTATTTGTGGTGTACCTGTTTATCTATAGCGTGGTCAAGCTGATCTATCTGGATATTTCCGATACCAAACGCATGGGCAAATCGTTGGACGGTGCACTAAGCTATTTGAAGCTTATTAATTTGCGCAGCGAGCTGGATTTTAAGGTGTTTGAAAGCTATGGGATCAAGGAATCGGCCGTAATTGGGCGCAGCAAAAAATGTGAAATTTATATTGGCGACCCGTTTTTGTCCAAGCAACATGCGCGGATTTTTTTAAAAGAGGGGTCGTTTTATATTGAGGATTTGCAGTCTACCAACGGCACATATGTCAACGGTAAAAAACTGCTGGAAAAAGCGGTGAAACTTAAAGACAGCGATAAAATCACCTTTGGGAATTTAAACTTTTTGTTTGTGGATACGCTGGATATGGAGGCGGTAGTATGACGCGGCTCAGACTTCGGCCAGTGCTGTATTTGCTGCTGCTCAATGTCATCGGCTTTGCGTTGCTGTTTTTGTTTAAAATCCCGCATGACACCACTATTTTGTATGCAGGCATCATCATTTGCTCGGTCAATATTGGGGTATATTGCCTGATGTATTTTCTGGATTTGGGCGATGCATACTTGTTTTTGATGGTGTCCATTTTGGTCAGTATTGGCTCTATTATGCTCATGCGGCTGGATACCGAGTATGGTTTTAGCCAGGTCATTTGGTTTTGCGTAGGTATTATTGTTTTTTTCGGCGCGTATATGGCGCTTAGGCTGTTCCGGTTTTGGGATAAACTATCGTTGTTTTACATGGCGGTGTCTATTGGGCTGTTTGTGCTGACATTGGTATTCGGTTCTACCGAGAAAGGGGCGCGCAACTGGATCCGGATTGGGTCGCGTTCCATCCAGCCGTCGGAGTTTATTAAAATTTCCTACCTGTTTGTGCTGGCTTGCTATTTTTCTATGAAGCAGGGCAAAATAGAGCTTTTAAACCGGAAGTTCTGGGGGATCCCAGTCAAAGATATTGTGCTGAATGCCTTTGTATACCTCTGCCTGGGCTTTTTGGTGCTGCAAAAGGAATGGGGGACGGCAGTGCTGTTTTTTTTGGTATTTTATGCCATGATGCTGTTGTACAATACCCATTGGAAGCTGCTCATTGCCAACGCACTATTTGCTGTGTTGGGCGGTGTGGGCGGGTATTTTTTGACCGACCATATCCAAGTGCGTGTCGCTACCTGGCTAGACCCCTGGGCGGATGCCAGCAACCGTGGGTTCCAAATTACCCAGTCGTTGTTTGCCATTACCAACGGGGGCTATTTTGGCACCGGGATTGGAAACGGGAACCCGTATTTTATCCCTGAAGTACATTCCGATTTTATTTTTTCTGCAATTTGCGAGGAAATGGGCATTTTTACCGGGATTGCGATTATTATGATATATTTTATTTTTTCCTACCGCGGTTTTAAAATAGCTATGAACGCAAAAAACGAATTCTTAAAAGCGCTTACGCTGGGGCTGACCATTAGCTTTGCTTTTCAGACCTTTATCATTGTGGGCGGGGTCATCAAGCTCATCCCTCTGACTGGTATTACCCTGCCGTTTGTCAGCTATGGCGGCAGCTCGATGGTGTCCTGCTTTATAATGCTGGGCCTGCTGACTGCGGTATCATATTTGGAGCGCAGGCGGTGAGCATCTTGCATTTTTATGCAGTTTCGTGTATAATATGTGGCAGGAAAGCGGGTGTTGGCAATGGATACGGTAGCGGTTGTTACCAACCGGGAAAAGGATACAGAATATGAGGTGACGCAGCGGGTGGTTGCCGCCCTGGAAGGGCGTTGTACGGTGCTGCGGGATACGGCGTTTGAACATTTGGAAGGGTTGTGCCAACGGGCGGATTTGATAATTGTCTTAGGCGGCGACGGTACTTTTTTAGGGGTTGCACGGCGTGCGGCCAAATATGGCGTACCGCTCCTTGGGGTTAACCTCGGCCGTTTGGGTTTTTTAGCAGAGGTGGAGGCAGACAGGATTGAGGAATGCATTGACCGGCTGCTGTGCGGGGAATACCAAATTGAGCAGCGGTATATGCTTTCAGCGTCGGTTATCCGGGATGGGGAACAGGCGGCTTCCTTTTGTGCCTTGAACGATGTGGTGGTGTCGGGTGCTTCCTATAAGCGGGTGGTGTCCATAGATTTATTTGTAGATGGGCAGTTCGTGGACAGTTATGCTGCCGACGGGCTGGTTGCCGCTACCCCGACCGGGTCAACCGCCTATTCGCTGTCGGCCGGCGGGCCGATTGTGGAAAGTTCCATGGAAGTAACCATTGTTACCCCTATCTGCCCGCATACGCTGTCTTCCCGGCCGCTGGTGCTGCCCAAGGAACGGGTGGTTGCCATTGCATGCAAACAGGATTATGGCCATGGCTGCTTGCTGACGGTTGACGGGCAGGAGGGCTATGCGCTCCAAGTTGGTGACCGCATTGAACTGCGGGCGTCCGATTGTTATGCGAAACTTGTGAAAATCAATGGGATGGGATTTTATGAATTGCTGCGGAAAAAAATACGGGGAGAGAAATAAATGACCAAACGGGACCGTCAAAGGAAAATCTTAGAGCTTATCCGTGATCATGTGGTTTCCACACAGGCAGAGCTGACCCAGAGGCTGACTGAGGCGGGGTATGACGTAACCCAGGCAACCATTTCGCGGGATTTGCAGGAACTGCGGATCGTAAAAATTTTAATGGCGGACGGCAATTACCGGTATGCAGCGGCCCGCGAACCAGATGGACGATTGGATGAACGGCTGGAATCCATTTTAGGCCAATGCCTGACCCAGGTGGATTTTGCTGGCAATATTGTGGTACTCAAAACCCTGTCGGGCGCAGCGCAGGCGGTGGGATATGCGTTGGATTCCTTTGTGTGGGAAGGGATTGTCGGTTCCATTGCCGGGGATGATACGCTCATGGTGGTAGTGCGCAGTGAAGCGCGCGCCAAGCAGTTGGCTGTGCGGCTCAAAAAATATATTCAGTAAGAAACGGAGGCGGTTGCGGTGCTGCGGAACCTTGCCATACAAAACATTGCGGTTATTGACCGGGCGGATATAGAGTTTACAGATGGCTGTAATATTCTGACAGGTGAAACGGGGGCAGGGAAGTCTATCATTATAGATGCGCTTGGGTTGTTGTGCGGCGGCCGTACCAGCCGGGAATTGATACGTGCCGGCGAAAAAAGCGCGCGCGTGGACGGATTGTTTTCTGTTTCGCCGGCTGTTGCGTCCATTTTGGAAGAACAGTTTGGGATAGTTGCCGAAGACGGGGAGGTGCTGATATCCCGGGAAATGAGTATCGATGGAAAAAATACAGTGCGGGTTTGCGGCGCTATGGCAACGGCTGCTATGCTGCGCAGTATTGGCGCCTTGTTGGTGAGCATTCACGGCCAGCATGATAATATATCTTTGCTCAGCAAAAAGACGCATATCCGGCTGCTGGACGCCTTTGGCGGTGAAGAAGCAGGCCGCGCGCTTGCCGAATATCATGCTGTACATAACAAAGTATTACAGGTCAAGCAGGAATTGGAAGCGCTGCACACGGATGAGCAGGAAAAACGGCGCAGGGCCGATATGCTGTCTTATCAAGTAGAGGAGATTGCATTGGCTGATTTGACCGTTGGCGAAGAAGAAGAATTGGAAGAACGCCGGGCATTTTTGTCCAATGCACAGCACATTGCCAATGCTGTAGAGGCAGCTTATGCCGTACTGTATGAGGGAGGTGAAGGCGGTGTGTCGGCGCACGATCTGCTATGGGACGGGATACAGCAGCTTGAAGGGGTTGCAGAGTTTGACCGGGCGCTTAAAGAACTGCATGCAACATTGGCAGATGTAGGATATACGCTGACTGATACCGTGCGGCAGCTCAAACGGTATTGTGATACTATGGCGGTAGACAGCGGTGAACTGGAACGGGTAGAGGACCGGCTGGAAATTTTATATGGCTTGAAACGCAAATACGGTGCGACCGTTGCGCAGGTTTTGGAATATGCGGATCAAGCGCGCGCGGAGCTGGATACCATTATCCATGCAGACGAATATGCAGGTAAGCTGGAAGCGGAACTGGAAAGCCTGGAAAAGCAGCGGCAGCGGGCAGCGGCAGTTTTAACGGCAGTGCGCACCAAGGCGGCGCGTTTGCTGGAAGGGCAGATTGCGCAGGAGCTTGCCGATTTGGACATGCAAAAGGTCGCCTTTTCGGTGCACATTGAGCCTTCTGCCTATGAAATGGATGGCGCAGATGATGTGGAATTCCTGATCCGTACCAATGTAGGCGAAGAACTGCGCCCGCTTGCTAAAATTGCGTCAGGCGGCGAGTTGTCGCGTATCATGCTGGCAATAAAAAGCGTACTGCATGGCGGCGATATGGTGGAAACACTGGTGTTTGACGAAGTGGATGCGGGGGTGAGCGGCCGCGCAGCGCAAAAGCTGGGAGAAAAACTGTATGCGATATCCCGGCGGGCTCAAGTTATTTGTATTACGCATTTGCCGCAGGTGGCAGCTTTGGCAGACCGGCATTTTCAAATTGAAAAGCAGGTGGAACATGGGCGTACCCATACCCATGTGGTGCCTCTGGATGACAGCGGGCGGGCAAAGGAGTTGGCGCGGTCGCTGGGAGGCGCCCAGATTACAGATTTGACCATCCAAAATGCACAGGAACTGATGAAACAGGCGCGCCAGGTGCAGGCGCATATCAGGGAGGGAATGGCATGAACCGAACGGACAAGCACAATTATTATCTGGATATTGCGCAGACGGTATTGGAGCGGGGTACCTGCCTGCGCCGGAATTACGGTGCTATCATTGTCAATCATGATGAAATTGTATCCACCGGGTATACCGGGGCGCCGCGTTCCCGTAAAAATTGTATTGATTTGGGGTTTTGTATGCGGGAAAAGCTAGGAGTAGGGCGCGGTGAACGGTATGAGCTATGCCGCAGCGTTCATGCCGAGGCAAATGCGATTATCAGCGCGTCGCGCAAGGAAATGCTGGGCGGTACCCTATATTTGGTCGGACGGGAAAAAAAGACCGGGGAATTGGTACCGGACGCTTCTTCTTGTGCCATGTGCAGGCGTTTGATTGTCAATGCCGGTATTGACCGGGTCATAGTGCGGCAAACACCGGATACCTTCCGCATCATTGACGTGACGACCGAATGGGTGGATAACGATGATTCGTTGACTGACCGGATGGGATATTAAACAGTTGGTAGGAGGGGATTTTGTGCGGATTGCAAAAAGTATTACAGACTTGGTGGGGCATACCCCGCTTTTGGAATTGTCTCATATTGTGCATCAGCAAGCGCTGGAAGCA
>CALGRC010000022.1 GCA_937959315.1 uncultured Clostridia bacterium
ATGAGGAAATTTCCCTGTCTTCGCTTTCAACCAGCGACTATACCCAGCTCAAGGAGTTTACCGGCGCGCTGGTGGATATGACCGAAAAGGAAAAGGTCAATTTATCCCTGCCGTCTTTGCGGCTGGACTCCTTTTCGATGGATTTGATGCAGAAAGTGCAAAAGGTACGTAAAAGCGGCTTGACCTTTGCGCCGGAAGCGGGCACACAGCGAATGCGGGATGTGATAAACAAGGGTATCACCGAAGCGGATTTGCTTACCGCTGCCGGTATGGCGTTCCGCGGCGGATACAGCAGTATCAAGCTGTATTTTATGATTGGCCTGCCGTTTGAAACCATGGAGGATGTGCTGGGGATTGGGGAACTGGCCAAAAAGGTGGTGCATGTGTATGATGAAATTCCAAAATCCGAACGTGCGCCGGGGCTTAAAGTGACAGCCAGTGCATCGTCCTTTGTGCCAAAGGCGTTTACCCCGTTCCAGTGGGCGGAACAGGACACTATGGAACGCCTTCGTGAAAAGCAGCGGGAGCTAAAGGGGAACTTCCGTGATAAACGGATGGTATTCCATTACCATGAAGCGCCGGTCAGCGTGCTGGAAGGGGTATTTGCACGCGGAGACCGCCGGCTGTCGCGCGTGCTTTTGCGGGCGCATGAACTGGGTATCCGCATGGATGGCTGGAGCGAAATATTTGATATGGAAAAATGGGAACAGGCGTTTGCTGACTGCGGGGTGGATATGGCGTTTTACACCCGCGCACGTTCTTTTGACGAAGTACTGCCGTGGGATATGATAGATGTGGGTGTCAGAAAGGATTTTTTGATTTCTGAGGCAAAAAAAGCTGCGCGGGGCGAGACGACGCCAAACTGCCGGGAACAATGCTCTGGCTGCGGGGCGGCTTGCTTTCAAGGAGGCGTGTGCTATGCATAAATACCGGATTCGCTATTCCCGCGGAAAAGAGGCGCGTTTCATTTCCCATCTGGATTTTATGCGCACTATGACGCGCGCTCTGCGGCGCACCCGGCTGCCGCTGCAATATTCGCAGGGTTTTAACCCTCATGCAGTACTTTCGGTGGCGGCGCCGCTTTCAGTGGGGGTGACCAGCGAAGGCGAGTGTATGGATGTGGGGTTTGAAACGGAGGTGGACCCGCAACTGGCGTTAAAACAGTTAAATGACGCCTTGCCGCTGGGGATTTTGGCGCTGCGTATGCATCCGGCAGATGGCTTGCGTCCGTTTAAGGATATTGCCGCAGCTAGTTACCGGGTCGCGTTTTCCTGTGACAAGGCGCCCAATTTAGAAGGCTTTTTATCACAGGATACAATAGAGGTGGACAAGCGTAGCAAAAAAGGGCTGCGGCGGGTAGATATCCGTCCGATGATAGGCTGTATAGAACCGGAGCAGGATGGCAAGCTAACCATATGGCGTATGCGGCTGCAGGCAGGCGAACCAAGCTTGAAACCGGAGCTTGTACTTTCTGCCTTAGAGCAGCAGCAGGCCTTGGGTATCCGGCAGGTGCAGGTGCACCGGCTGGCGCTGTATTTTAATGATGGTACGGAGGTTGTTTGATGGCTAGCAAACACTATGATGAGTTGAAAAAACAGCTGAATGAATATGGGTATCGCTATTATGTGCTGGATGACCCGGCAGTAAGCGACGAGGAATATGACGGTTTGCTGCGCGAATTGCTGGA
Organism: uncultured Clostridia bacterium; assembly: GCA_937959315.1. Lineage (GTDB taxonomy): Bacteria > Bacillota > Clostridia > UMGS1810 > UMGS1810 > CALGRC01. Next base: position 1,688 of record CALGRC010000022.1, read on the forward strand.
TCTGGAACAAAAGCACCCCGATTGGGTGGCGCCCGATTCCCCGTCACAGAAGATTGGCGGCGTGGTACTGGATGGCTTTGAAACCGTGGAACATGCTGTACAGATGCAAAGCCTACAGGATGCGTTTGATTTTGCAGAAATCAAGGAATTTGACGAGCGGGTGCGCAGTGTGCTGGGCGGTGATGTGGAATATGTAGTCGAGCATAAAATTGACGGGCTTTCGGTATCGCTGGAATACCGTGACGGCATATTTGTGCGCGGCTCCACCCGTGGGGATGGGCATATTGGCGAGGACGTGACTGAAAATTTGCGCACCATCAAATCCATACCGCTCAAACTGCGCAAATCCATTCCATATTTGGAGGTGCGCGGCGAGGTGTTTATGTCTAAACAGCAGTTTGCGCGCGTTAACCAGCAGCGGGAGGAAGCGGGGGAAAGCGTATTTGCCAACCCGCGCAATGCCGCCGCCGGCTCGCTGCGCCAGCTCAATTCCGCTGTTTGCGCTGAACGGGGGCTGGATATTTTTGTGTTTAATATCCAGCAGGCGGATGGGTTTACGCCTGCCACCCATTTAGAGGGGCTGGCGTTTTTACGGGATGCCGGCTTCAAGGTTATTCCCAACGATACGTCGTTTTCAACCATAGAAGAGGCTTTTGCGCAGATTGAACGAATCGGGCAGCAGCGCGCCGGGC
>CALGRC010000023.1 GCA_937959315.1 uncultured Clostridia bacterium
CGCTTTACGCAGCGCCTTATCCAGCGCATTTACCGGGCCGTCCCCTTCCGCCGCGGTAATCTCGCTGCGCCCGTCCACACTGATGCTGATGAGCGCAGTCGAGGGATTATCTTTTGCCTTGTTTTCCCCGATGGTTTTAAAGTGGTTGAGCGTAAACAACGGCGCATACTTCCCAACCGCCTTGCGTATGATAAGCTCTACCGTACCGTCCGCACCCTCAAACTGGTATCCCTGATGCTCCAATTCCTTTAGCTGCCCGGTAATCCTCCGCACCTCTTCGCTGTCCTTTGCCACATCCGGGAATAGCTTGTGTACCCGTTGGTACACCATGCTCTTGCCGCTCACCTCGCTCACAAGCAGCCGGCGCTCATTGCCTACTGCCGCCGGATCGATGTGTTCAAACGATTGGGGGGCCTTGCAAACTGCGTCAATATGCATCCCGCCCTTGTGTGCAAACGCACCGCTTCCCACATAAGGCATGGAGCGGTCCAGCTTAACATTGCTGATGTCATTGATCCGGTATGCCGCCGGCGTTAATTGATGGATGGCGTCCCCAATCACATCATACCCCAGCTTGAGCTGCAAATTGGCAATGACGGTAGATAAGTTCGCATTGCCGCACCGTTCACCGTAACCGGTAAAGGTCCCCTGCACCTGTACCGCGCCCGCCTGTACTGCTAAAATGGAATTTGCCACCGCCATGCCGCAATCATTGTGGCAGTGGATGCCGATTTTCCCGGGAAATGCTGCCGCGGCCTCTGATACCATACGTGAAATCTCATCCGGGAAAGCCGCACCGTTGGTATCGCACAGCACCAAAAAGTCTGCGCCCGCCCCTGCCGCCGCCGCGAGCGTTTTCATCGCATAACCTGCATTGTGCTTATAGCCGTCAAAAAAATGCTCCGCATCAAAAACCACTTCTTTGCCGTGCGATTTTAAATATGCAATGGTATCGGCAATCATTGCACAGTTTTCTTCCAGCGTTGTTTTCAAAATATCCGTCACATGGAAATCCCACGACTTCCCAAAAACGGCCACACACGGCGTATTGGCTTTGAGCAGGTTTTGCACATTGCCGTCATCCTGCACTGCCACGCCCGCCCGCCGGGTACTGCCAAACGCTGACAGCCGCGCATGCTGCAAGCCAAGCCCGTCAGCGCGGGAAAAAAACTCCAAATCCTTTGGGTTGGATCCAGGGTTGCCCGCTTCTATATAATCGACACCCATGCGGTCAAGTTCCCGTGCAATTTTGATTTTATCATCCACCGAAAAGCTAATGCGCTGTGCCTGCGCACCGTCGCGCAGAATGGAATCGTAAAT
>CALGRC010000024.1 GCA_937959315.1 uncultured Clostridia bacterium
ATACCGCCGCCCTTGTGTCAATCTTTGGCGTTTGATACCCCTGCTCGTTACAAAATATCCCCCGTATTTTTTCTGCCGGCAGCTCCGTCCTTTCCGAGACCATATCGGCGGCAATGGCGCGGAGCGCTTCATACCGTTCCCGGTCATAAGGGTCGTGCCCATAAGCGAGCCCCGCCTGCGCAATGCTTTGGATTTGTATGGCCCATTCCAGTACTTTATCGTTCATCGCCGTACCTCCTAAATTTTGTAAAATTTTTTCTGTGCCTTTACTTTTGCTTTTCCAGCGCCTGCCGCAGGGCCTTGGCAAAAGCGCTTTCCCCTTCGTCTTCGGTTTGCTGGTTTTTCAAATATTGCCGCACAAACTGTTTTGACGCGCCATTTTGCGTTTCCTTCATCCGTTTTTCAAATGCCGCCGCCTTTTCGCGGTAGCCGCACCGGCACACATAGGTTTTCTTTTCCCCTTCGCCAAACAGTTCTAATTGCTTGCGGCATTTGGGGCAGCGGGCGCACGTCGTCATGGATAAATTTTCCCGGTGCCCGCATTCCCGGTCCTGGCATACCAGCAGCTTGCCCCGCTTGCCGGTTACCTCCAGCATGTATTTGCCGCAAACCGGGCACACATGGGTGGTGAGGTTGTCGTGCTTATATACCGCGCCGCTGTTTTTTACATCTTTAACCAGTTTTGCAGCGTAATCCCGGATTTCTTTGATAAATAGCTGCTTTTGTTCGCCGCCCTTGCTGATGCTGTCCAGCCGCTGTTCCCACTGGGCGGTGAGCAGCGGTTCCTTGAGCGCCGGCGGTACAATGCCGATGATTTGCATGCCTTTAGATGTGGGGCGCAGTTCCCTGCCGTTTTTTTCGATATAAAAGGATGAAAATAGTTTTTCAATGATGTCTGCACGGGTGGCCGGAGTGCCCAGCCCGCCGCCGATATATTCCTTCATGGCCTTGTCTTCAATAAACCGTTCGGGGTTTTCCATAGCAGACAGCAGCGTGGCTTCGGTATACCGCGGCGGGGGCGGGGTAACGCCGCGCTTTAACTGTACATTTTTGCAGATATACCTCTGGCCCTTTGCAAAAGGCGGCAGCGACTGCTCCTCCGCTTCTTCCTCATCCTCGATATCATAAACGGTTTTCCAGCCGCGGTCAACCTCTTCGCGGCCGGCGGCATGGAAGTGGCCGCCGCCGCAGGTGAGCTCCGCTTTTATTGCGCGGTATTGGTAATCGGGATAAAAGCAGGTCAAAAACCGGCGTACCACCAGGTTATATATTTTGCGTTCGTCAGAGGACAGGTCGGATAAGACGACGCCCTGTTCGGTGGGGATAATTGCGTGGTGGTCAGATACCTTTGCATTGTTGAAACAGCTTTTGGCCATCTGCCTGCCGTTTTTGCGGATATCGGCGGTGATGCGCACAAACTCCCCGCCGGCGACCGCTTTGAGCCGGTCGGGGAGGGTGCCCGCAATGTCGTCGGTCAAGTACCGCGAGTCGGTGCGCGGATAGGTGAGCGCCTTGTGGGTTTCGTACAGCCGCTGCATAATCTGCAATGTTTCCTTTGCCGAAAAGCCATATTGCCTGTTGGCGTCCCGCTGGAGCTCTGTCAAGTCGTACAGCGCGGGCGGCGGGGTTTTCTGCGCCTTGGCGGTCAAATTGGTGATGGTAAATTCCTGCCCTTGGATGCGCTTGGCAATGGCCTCGGCCTCTGCTTTATCGTAAATGGCCGCCTGGCCGTCCTGATTGCGCCAGGTGACGAAAAACTGCCCCAGGTCGGCGCGCACAGTGTGGTATTCGCGCGGTACAAACGATTGGATTTCCTGTTCCCGCCGCACGATGAGCGCCAGCGTCGGCGTCTGTACCCGCCCGGCAGATAGCTGTGCGTTAAATTTACAGGTGAGCGCACGTGTGACGTTGAGCCCCACCAGCCAGTCGGCTTCGGCGCGCGCCTGCGCCGCCGCATAGAGGTTGTCATAGTCCTTGCCGGGCCGTAATGCCGCAAAGCCCTCTTTGATGGCCTTGTCGGTCTGCGATGAAATCCACAGCCGTTCGATGGGTTTTTTGCAGCCCGATTTTGCAATGATCCACCGGGCTACCAGTTCCCCTTCGCGGCCGGCATCGGTGGCAATAACCAGCTTGTCCACCTCTTTGCTCAAAAGCAAGTCTTTGACAATTTTGTACTGTTTGCGGGTTTCCGGGATAACCTCTAATTTCATTTTTTCGGGCAGCATGGGCAGCGTGTCCATCTGCCAATGCTTATATTTTTCGTCGTAGGCCTCTGGGTCGGCCAGTGTGACCAAATGTCCGAGCGCCCAGGTGACAATATACTGCCCGCCGGCGTATGCGCCGTTTAATTTTTGCTTGCAGCCCAGCACCCGTGCCAGTTCCCGGCCTACCGACGGCTTTTCTGCCAGCACCAATGTTTTTGGCATGTCAAAATCCTCCTTCTATGTAGAAAAAGAAAAGCCGGATGGATGTCCGGCTTTTCAAGATTTACGAAATTTTCTCCAAATCCTCTACGCTGATTTGCCGCGTATGCTGGGTGTGGAACCATTCCTTTTTGTTTTTGTTGATGCACCCCTGGATGGTAATGGGGATCCAGGTTAAAGAATAGATAGAATACGTGATATAGGCGATCAGCAGCTTTTTGTTGAAACACCGTTTTTCTATGGTAATGACCATAGGGATATACAGGAATTCGAGGATGACAAAGGCATTCCAGATAAACGGGTTTTTAAACAGGTACCACACCTGGAAAAAGCCCAAATTGCCGTCTGGGTAAAAGGTCTGTGCCCAAGCCATAAAGGTGATGAGCCCCATGCAGATGATTTTTAAGGGATTCATCAGATAGATGGCGCAGTCAAAGGCCGACCAGTCGTGTTTTTCTACCGAACGTTTCAGCAGCTTCCAGCAAAAGCGGCTGCATACGTCGGCATGCCCCTGCATCCAGCGGGTGCGCTGCTTCCACGACTGTGAAAGGGTCAGCGGTTTTTCATCGTAGACCTTCGCATGGTAGGCCCAGCCCACCTTTTCGCCCTCCAGCGCCAGCCGTGCGGTAAATTCCATATCTTCGGTCAGGCAGGTGGCTTTCCAGCCAATGCGTTTTAAAAGCTCGGTATCTATGCAGAACCCAGTCCCCGAAAGCTGGCAGGTAATGCCCAGATTATAGCGCGCATTTTGAAACAGACGCGAAATAGACCAGAACGAAATGGAATAGGCGCAGGTAATCCACGAATCAAACGGGTTTTTGCTGTCGATATAACCCTGCACCACGCGGTATCCTTTGTTTAATTCCTTGTTCATTTCGCGCAGGTATTTTTCATCTACAATATTGTCGGCGTCAAAGATGGAAATGGAATCATATTGCTTTTCCATTTCAAAAATCTGGGCAAACATCCACTCTAAGGCGTAGCCCTTGCCGCGCTCCTTGTCGTTGGTGCGTTCATACACCAGCGCCCCGGCCTGCCGGGCCAGCTCTGCGGTTTTGTCGGTACAGTTGTCAGCAATGACGAAAATATCATAGGCCTCAGATGGATAGTCCAGCTTTTTGAGGCTTTTTACCATGTTGGCAATCACCATTTCTTCATTGTGTGCGGCCACAACAAGCGCAAAGGTATGTAGCTTGTTGGTGGGGCCCTCTTCATTTGTTTTTTTGTTGTACCATCCAAAGAGCGAGATTAAGAAGTAATATCCGCCGTATGCCAAAGCAAAGGCCTGTATGATCAGGCTGATTGTCAGCACAATGGGATTGGCATCTTCCAAACCTGGCACATCCATCACCTCATATCATAATTTACATAAATTTTACCGCAAATCAACATTGTTATTATATAGCAGACAAAAAACAATTGC
>CALGRC010000025.1 GCA_937959315.1 uncultured Clostridia bacterium
GGATTCATTGCGTTCAAACTCTGCGTTGATTTAACAGAAGTGCATTATAACGGCAAATTTGCAGATCTTGCCCAAATAATACCTGACGGTCATTGGTGTTTTCCGGTTGCTACCACAATATATTGCACAGACTTAGCAGTAAGAGATTACAATATTTTTAAAGATGGGTTGCTCTACGGTGCGGGTTCATATTATCTCGACACAAACGGAACTATATTTTTTATTGGCAATGGCGAAATGGGTGATTACATCTCTGCTGCGCCGTATTGGTATGATTATAAGTCGGAGATAAAAAATGCTGTGATAAATGACGGAATAACATACATTGGCGATTCTGCTTTTAGCGGTTTGAGCAACTTAACAAGCGTAACAATCCCAGACAGCGTGACAAGGATTAGCGGGTGGGCGTTTAACGGCTGTGTTGGCTTAAAAGATGTATATTATAGCGGCACGAGGGAAGGATGGAACGCTATAGATATAGGTTCAAACAATGACTGCTTAACCAATGCAACGATACATTATAACGGTATTGTTCCTGAACCCGTACCACCGACGGTAGTTGAAATAACGACATCGGAAACCGAAACGGATTATGTATTTACTGTAAAGCCGATAGAGGTAAATGAAAGCTGCGGCGTTTATGGTATTGCATACAGCGCAGACGGCAGGATGCTTGATTGTGATTTGAAAGAACTTGATACTGAAAGTAATACAATTGTCAAAGTGAAAAAAGGGGAACATATCAAAACTGTAAAGTGCTTTGTCTGGACTGACAAACTGCAGCCTATCGACATGAAAAAAATTGAGGCAAAATAAGTGTTTTTTGTGAAACAAGAAAAGAATTCATCAAATATTGACATCACATAGACCGTATGCGTATCTGCGTGGTGTCATTCTGTCACACAATTGTAATTTGACATTTCTGCCATATCGCAGTATAATATTACCAATAAAGTTTACACAAATTTATGCTTGCAGGGGGATTACGGTACTGCGGACAAGGTTTGTGAAGAATAGGCTTTATTCATCGCTTATAGACTACCCGAACCCACAGCGGACATGGTGCACCCTCGGGAAGCATAGGCTTATAAGGATGCATGGTTATAATGGTTGCCGGATTTGTAAATCCGGATGGTTTGAGTTTGTACGCTGTCCGTAAGATTTTGAGCTTATATGGAGAGTAGCCGGGGCAGACGCAGGTGAAATTCATCGTTTTGTACATCCCGCAAAACAGGGTAAAAGCGGTCTGCCTTACCATCGGACACGCTTATGCGTGATCGGGACCGATGTGTAACCGACAAGGATTCTCAAATAGCCCGTGAACGGGTGAAGTATGCCCTTTTGAGAGAAAATTTTGAATAAAATATCAAATGTGATGAAAACACGGTCAGAGATGACGGTGTTTTTTCGTATTTAAATTGATTAAGGAAAACAGCGGTTTTGCCTTTGGGGATATTTTTTGAGAGGAGGTGGTGCTTATGTTGTATGGAAAACTATTTTCTTTTGATCCATTCACACATAACATAATCACAAGCAGAATGTCAGACACCTCCAAACGCAAAGCCATATAAATTAGCATAGGTCAGCTATGGATAAATTGTCAGGAAATTTATCCGAGCGCAAAACCTTATATGAAGAAATGATTCGTCTTTATGAACAGCAAAAAGACGAAGTTATTAAGGTCAGAAATATTAAAAAGATAGATCAGGATTTTGAAGAAATCACAGGGATTACAAGGTCAGTTTTGTGTTTCATTAAAAAAGGACGTTCACGGCCAAAGCTATCAACGCTCATAACCTTTTGTATTTCTTTAATGCTCGATACAATTGATTCTTATGCTTTAATCGAGCTTGCCGGATATAAATTATCACAAAATTATGAAGTTGACCGTGCCTATGCAGAATTACTGCAATATCATAATCATGGAGATTTAAAAGAGTGTAACAAATATTTAGGAAGTTTAGGAATTGAGAACCAGTATTTATTAGGAGTAAAATCAAGAACATCAAACAAACGCCGTGCGTGAATTATACGCACGGCATTTTTTTTAAAATTTTTGTTGTTTACCAAACGACATTTGGAACGGATTTATACGTTTTTTTAGGCATAAGAAGTTGCAAAACCCCGGCAATACTGTGTTTTTGACGTCGTTTATTAAAAATTGCGATATAGCAAAAAGACTGATATTATATCCTTGTAAATCGATTTACAACTATTTTTACAAGGAAGTGTTTTTAATGAAAATCCAAGATTTGATTATTGATCCCAAAAGTTTGGGAAGTAAGCTATGGCTTGTTGATGTTGCACCTGTGTATGAGTATAAGGACAACAGGCGCACGGACAATATCACCGGCTATCGCTACACGGTTGCAATGCCTGAAAACGGCCTTGATAAAATCAACATCAAGATTGACGGAAAGCAGCTTGTTGAAAAGCCGGAGGGTTATGCGGAAGTAACATTTACAGGGCTTGTGCTGTCATTGTATATGATGAATAATCAGCCGCAGGTCAAAGCAACTGCAACGGGCATATCATTGGTGAATCACAAGGCTTAAAGGAATTGCGGCACGGCGGAGATTTTTCCTTAGAAAAATAGTTGTCGTGCCGCCTGCCCCATAAGGGTTAGTATTACCCTTATGGGGCACATGTAGCATGTAGCGAGAAAAGAGGTTGAGGATATGTCGAATGCACAATCACGCAAATGGACTTTGGTTATCAACAATCCGCTTGCCTGTGAATTTACACATGAGCACATATGCGAAATACTGATGAAATTTTTCCCGGACTATTTCTGCATGGCGGACGAGATTGCAAAAACAGGGACTTTTCATACGCATATTTTCATATATTCCCATTCGCCGATCCGATTTTCAACGCTGAAAAATCGGTTCCCCATTGCGCATATTGAAAAAGCGATCGGGAGCGCAAAACAAAATCGTGATTATATATTAAAATCGGGCAAATGGGAAAAGGATGCAAAGTCCGAAACAAGCGTGGAAGACAGTTTTTATGAGTATGGCACTTTGCCAAAGGAACGGGATGAAAACAATCCCAAGATGAGCAAGCTGATTGAAAACATCCGTGATGGCAAGCAGACAACGGAGATTATAGACGATACTCCCGAATTTGCATTCCGCATCCGTGATATTGATGCACTCCGTCAAGTGCTGAATGCAGAGAGATATTTAAGTGAAAACCGAGATTTGTATGTAACATATATTTTTGGTGCAAGTGGAACGGGGAAAACGCGGAGTATTTATCAAAAACACGATGCAAGGGAGATTTGCAGAATCACAAATTACCGTGCGGGTAAGGGAATTAATTTTGACGGATATTCCAATCAGGATGTTTTGGTGTTTGAGGAATTTAATTCCCAGATACCCATTGAAGAAATGCTGAACTATCTGGATATTTATCCCTTGAATCTGCCGGCAAGATATAACGATAGAACCGCCTGTTATACGAAGGTGTATATTACTTCAAACATTCCTCTTTCAGAACAGTACAAGGATATGCAGATTTATCATCCCGAAACATGGAACGCATTTTTAAGAAGAATACACAGGATTTTGGAATATCACAAAGATGGAAGCATAACGGAAAGAGGTGCTTAAATGATGAATACACAGGACAAATATATTTTAGAGCGCAAAACAAGGTTGAAATATCAGTTTTTGAGATTAAAGACAGGCATTTATGAAGTAACACATAAGAAATCATGTGCGATAATTGCAATTACATACATAATTGTTACATTGCTTATATGGGTTATATCAAAGGTAACCGCAACAGAAGTTGTAGATATATTTACCTTATTTAAACATGTTGTGTTTCAACTTTTATACCCACTTTATGCAATTGCCGGATTTATTGTTTTACTAGTGCTGCTGGGTACGCCAAAGGGTGCAAGGGCAATCAACGAAAACTTGTGGCGCATTGGTCTGACAAATCATGCGGGTGAAGCGCCCTTGTTATTGCGTAAATACAAGCAAAACAAGGAATTTTCCGTTGTGATAATGGAATTTGAGCCTAACGGCGTATCAATTTCAGAATGGCAGGACAAGCAGGAACGGATTGAAACCGCATTAAATGTGCATATCATAAAATTTGAGCAGGGCACAAGCAAAAGACGGATTTTATTATACACCGTTTCGGGTGATGAGGGTTTGCCTAAAACTGTATATTGGAAGAAAGAATATTTGAGCGAGGAAGATTTCACACTCATTTTTGGTTACAGTATGACAGGACAGGTTAATATCAATCTTGCAAAAATCCCGCATATCCTGCTTGGCGGTTCAACAGGTTCTGGAAAGAGCGTATTATTGAAATTACTCATTATGCAATGCGTGAAAAAGAATGCAGATGTATTTATTGCAGATTTTAAGGGCGGTGTTGATTTTCTTCCTGCATGGCACGAAAAATGCAATATCATTACAGAAGAAAATAGACTGCTTGAAGTTTTGACAGAACTTGTAAATGAGTTGGAACACAGAAAAGAACTATTACGAAACAGCGGTTATGCAAACATTGGAGAATATAACAATGCAAACGAAAACAAGCTAAAACGGCTCATCTTTGCTTGTGATGAGGTTGCAGAGGTTTTAGACAAAACAGGGCTTTTAAAGGACGCAAAGGAGCTTGTTACCAAAATTGAGGGAAAACTTTCTGTGATTGCAAGACAAGGCAGAGCCTTTGGGATCCATTTAATTTTAGCAACGCAAAGACCGGACGCAAATATTTTGACCGGGCAAATTCGAAATAACATTGATTTCAGAGTGTGCGGAAGAGCCGACAATGTGTTATCTCAAATTATACTGGATAATACAGAGGCAGCAGACAAAATCCCAAAGGAATCGCAGGGTCTATTTATTACTCACGATGGAGTTGTGTTTCAAGGCTATCTGTTTGATGAAAAGGCTGTTTTCGAGGAATAAAGGATGTGGTAAGATGAACCTCGATACAAAACAAGTACCAATCCATTTGAAAATGACGTTGACGGTTAAAGAAGCGGCCGCATACAGCAACATTGGCATTAACAAAATTGAACATATGCTGCGGTCGCCAAATTGTCCATTTGTCCTTTATGTTGGTACAAAAAAGCTGGTAAAACGCAAAGAGTTTGAACAATTTATCAGCCATAAACTTACAATATAAAATATTTTTAGTATTGAAGATATTGAGCCAATGTGATATAATATATAATGTTGCATTGGCTCTTTTTCTCGATAGGAGAAAGGAGTTTTATATAGATGGGTAAAAACCTAAAAGGCAAAGAATGCGGCAAGGGTATCTACCAGAGAAAGGACGGTTTGTATAGCGCAAGGTTTGTAAACGGACAAGGCAAGAGACAGGAAAAATGCTTTCCTGCCGTTCAAGAGGCTCGAAATTGGTTGGAAAAAGCAAAATATGAAGATAAGCATTGCAATGTATTTGTTCCTGCTGATATGACCGTAAATCAATGGTTTGATTATTGGATAAACTACATTGTTGGTGATTTGGCGCCCAACACAAAGCGAAATTACCGTGAAAGATATACGCACAATATTCAGCCCGTGATTGGCGGTATGAAATTGGCAGATGTAAAGCCACTGCATTGTAAAATGGTCTTAAACAATATGGATGAGGCCTATGCAGGTTCAACGATAAGGCAAACATTTATTGCGATGGGAACAATGTTAAAGTCTGCACTTATGAATGACCTGATTGCAAAACATCCAATGGATGGTGTGCGATATACCAAACCGATTCGGGCAGTGAACGATATTAAATTTCTGACAATAGAAGAGCAAGAAAAGTTTTTAGAGACTGCAAAGCGGTCACATAATTACTATCAATATGCTTTGATTTTGCAAACAGGATTACGTACAGGCGAAATGATTGGTTTGACTTGGGATGCGGTTAACTTGGAAAAACGGACGCTAACCGTCAATAAAACCTTAGAATACAGACATAAACAAGGGTATTGGCGGGCAGGCCCGCCGAAAACGCCGCAGAGTTATCGGACAATTCCATTAACCAGCAAAGCCTGTGAAATTCTTAAAGAGATTGCATCAAAACGGAATGAACAGAAAATTTCCGAAACATTATCTCAAACGCTGGAGTATATTGACAGACGGACAGGACAAAAGAAAAGCCTTGTAATGAAAGACCTTGTTTTTATCAACTGGAGAACAGGGGAACCGGCGAAAAACAGCTCTTATGATACCCACCTCTACAAACTATGCGATGAAGCAGGGATAAAGCGATTTTGTATGCACGCACTCCGCCATACATATGCAACCCGTGCGATTGAAAGCGGGATGCAGCCAAAGCTGTTACAGCAATTACTCGGTCATGCGAGCATTAAAACGACCATGGACAGATATGTGCATGTAACAGAAGATTCTTTGACAAATGCGGTCAAACAATTTGAGAATCACCCGTTTGTAAAAAATGGCGAAGAAATGGCGAAGTAGCTACATATAAAACGCTGAAAACACTGATAAAATAAGGAGATGCGATATAAAATGAAACTAGGTATCGTAGGGCTGCCTAACGTGGGGAAGAGTACGCTTTTTAACGCTATTACGCAGGCGGGGGCAGAAAGCGCCAATTACCCGTTTTGCACCATAGAACCAAACGTCGGCGTAGTCCCGGTGCCGGACGAACGGCTCAGGCGCCTGGCCGAACTGTACCATCCCCAAAAAATCACGCCTGCCATTGTAGAATTTGTTGATATCGCAGGGCTAGTCAAAGGCGCCAGCCGCGGCGAGGGCCTGGGGAACAAGTTTTTATCCCACATCCGCGAAGTGGATGCCATTGTACATGTCGTACGGTGTTTTGAAGATGGCAATATTGTACATGTGGATGGCTCCATCGGCCCCAAACGCGACATTGAAACCATCAATTTTGAGCTCATTTTCGCCGATTTGGAACTGGTAGACAAACGGATAGAGCGCACACAGAAGATGCTGAAAACCGGCGATAAAAAATATGCAGCAGAGTTAAAGACACTGCAAAAGCTCAAACAGGGCTTAGAAGACGGCAAATGCGCACGGGCCATCCCGTTTGCCGAGGAAGAACAGCCATTATTAAAAGAAATGTGCCTGCTGACAATCAAACCGGTTATCTATGCGGCGAACGTATCAGAAGACGACTTTGCAAACGGTGTAGAAAACAACCCGTTTGTCAGGGAAGTAGAACAAATTGCCGCTGCGGAAGGCGCAGAAGTACTGCCGATTTCTGCTAAAATTGAAGAAGAAGTTTCCGAATTGGACGAGGACGAAAAACTTGCCTTCTTGCAGGAACTGGGTATCGCAGAATCGGGCCTTGACCGGCTGGTGAAAAAAAGCTATCGCCTGCTGGGGCTCATCAGCTTTCTGACCGCCGGCGAACCGGAGGTGCGTGCCTGGACCATCACCCGCGGCACCAAAGCGCCGCAGGCAGCCGGTAAAATCCATACAGATTTTGAAAAGGGGTTCATCCGTGCCGAAGTGGTATCTTACAACGATCTGATGGCATGCGGCAGCCACGCAGCCGCGCGGGAAAAAGGCCTGGTACGCCTGGAAGGCAAAGAGTATGTCATGCAGGACGGGGACATTGTACTGTTCCGGTTCAATGTATAAGGGGGGGACAAAAGGTGGTTAGAAGAATCTATGTGGAAAAGAAAAAAGGGTTTGACGTGGAAGCAGAGGGGATCCGCTATGATTTAAAACACAATCTACAAATACGTGGTATCACCGGCGTACGGGTGATCAATCGCTACGACTGCGAAGGGCTGACCGACGGGCAATACGTGCGCGCCAAAACGGCGGTATTTTCCGAACCGCCAGTGGACAACTGCTATGACGAATCCATCGAGATAGCAAGCGGCGACAAAGTATTTGCCATGGCGTATCTAGACGGGCAGTTTGACCAGCGCGCCGATTCCTGCATGCAATGTATTGAAATTTTGGCAGGCGTACGTCCGCAGGTAAAAGTCGCAAAGCTGATTGTAGTACAGGGGGACATTTCAGATGCGGAATTCCATACCATCAAAAATTACCTGATTAACCCGGTAGAGAGCCACGAGGTGCCGCTGGAAAAGCCGGAGAATTTAAAAGTCAGCTTGCGTATTCCCACTGAAGTAGAAACCGTTATTGGATTTACCAGCTATGACAGCGCGGCGCTGGAGGCCTTTTTTAAAGCCACAGGCTTTGCCATGGGGCTGGACGACCTCAAGTTCTGCCAGGAATATTTCCGGGATGAGGAAAAACGCGACCCAACCATTACCGAACTCAAAATGATTGACACCTACTGGTCGGACCACTGCCGGCATACCACTTTTTCTACCCGCATTGAAAACCTGGAATTTGCGCCGGGTACTGATTACATAAAAGCCGCCTACGGCACCCATCTGGAAAGCCACAAAAAACTAGCCGCCCACAAAGACATCTGCCTGATGGACATGGCGACGCTGGCCGTCAAAGAACTGCGCAGCCAGGGCTTGCTGCAAAACATGGATGAGTCAGAGGAAATCAACGCATGCAGCATCCGCATTACCGTGGATGTGGACGGCAAACCAGAACCGTGGCTGCTGATGTTTAAAAACGAAACCCATAACCATCCCACCGAAATCGAACCATTCGGCGGTGCGGCAACCTGCCTGGGCGGGGCGATACGCGACCCGCTTTCAGGGCGTTCTTACGTCTATGCCGCCATGCGTGTGACCGGCAGCGGCGATGTGACGCAAAAAGTGGCGGATACCCTGCCCAACAAGCTGCCCCAGCGTAAAATCTCACAGGGGGCGGCGGCAGGTTACAGTTCTTACGGCAACCAGATTGGCCTGGCAACCGGCGCCGTACACGAATTCTACCATCCCGGCTATGTGGCAAAGCGCATGGAAATTGGCGCGGTGGTCGGCGCTGCGCCGCTGGAAAACGTGGTGCGGTCCCGTCCGGAGCCGGGCGACGTAGTTATTTTGCTGGGCGGCCGCACCGGGCGGGACGGTATCGGCGGCGCAACGGGATCTTCCAAAAAACACACCGATACCTCGGTGCAGGACTGCGGCGCAGAAGTACAAAAGGGCAACCCTCCTATCGAACGCAAACTCCAGCGGCTGTTCCGCGACAAAAAGGCAACCACGCTGATTAAGCGGTGCAATGACTTTGGCGCAGGCGGCGTGTCGGTGGCCATCGGCGAGCTGGCGGACAGCCTAACCATTGACCTTAACAAAGTGCCTAAAAAATATGAAGGGCTGGACGGCACAGAAATTGCCATTTCCGAATCGCAGGAGCGCATGGCAGTGGTGGTGGCAAAACAGGACGCCGGCGCCTTTATCGGCTATGCAAATGAAGAAAACCTGGAAGCCACTGTGGTGGCAGAGGTCACCGACAACGGCCGGCTGCATATGCACTGGAACGGCAAGACCGTTGTAGATGTCAGCCGCGCGTTTTTGAACACCAACGGTGTAACAAAATCGGCAGAAGCTGTCATTTCTGCGCCGGAAAAGGGCGGCTATTTCAACAGCCATCCAGACAAGATGGATAAAACGGCATTTTTGAATATGCTGTCCGACTTAAACGCCGCCAGCCAAAAAGGGCTTTCCGAACGGTTTGACTCTACCATCGGCGCCGGTACCATACTCATGCCATGGGGCGGCAAACACCAGCTGACAGAGCCGGACGCCATGGCGCACCGGCTGCCGGTGCTGGGCGCTGCTACACAGACGGCTTCTATCATGTCCTATGGGTTCGACCCCTACCTGTCAAGCTGGAGCCCCTTCCACGGCGCAGTCTATGCGGTAGTGGAATCGGTTTCAAAATTGGTATCGGCAGGCGGCGACTGGGAATCCGCCTACCTAACCTTACAGGAATATTTTGAACGGCTGGAAAACGACCCGAAAAAATGGGGCAAACCGGTCAGCGCGCTGCTGGGCGCGTATACTGCGCAGACCAAACTGGGGCTGGGGGCCATCGGCGGCAAGGATTCCATGTCGGGCACATTTAACGAAATTTCCGTCCCGCCCACGCTGGTATCGTTTGCTATCACGCCGGGTAAAACGGATGACGTGATTTCTCCGGAATTTAAGGTAACAGGTACGCAAAATACCGTGGCGTTCGTCACCTTTGACCGGGATGGGGACGGCCTGCCGGTGTTCGACAGCGTAAAAGCCTTGTACACCAAACTGCACAAACTGATGCAGGGCAAAAAAATCATATCCTCTAAAGTCACCGGGCGGTTTGGCATTGCGCAGGCAGTAGCGGCTATGTGCTTTGGCAATGGCATCGGCTTTGCATTCGACGCAGCCGACGGTTTGCTATCCCCTGAAAACGGCGCGTTTGTTGTGGAACTGGCGCCAGGTGTTGGCGCTTCGGTGCTGGAAGGGTTAACCTACCGCGTAATTGGGCATACTCTGCCGGAAGAAGCAACCATCCTGCTGAACGGAGAAGGCATTGCCCTGTCTGACGCACTGGCGGCATGGGCAGGAAAACTGGAGGCGGTATTCCCCACCCAAACGGCAGACAGCGCAAAATCAGCACAGACCATCACGGCAGCCGGCACATCCCCGGCGGTCTACAGCGGCGAAAGATTTGCCGCACCACGGGTATTCATCCCCGTATTCCCGGGCACCAACTGCGAATACGACACCGCCCAGGCCTTTGAGCGGGCGGGCGCCGTTGTTGATGTGATGGTGCTCAAAAACCTGACTTCCGCCGACTGTGCGGCGTCCCTTGCCGAAATGGCAAGGCGCATTGCAAACAGCCAGATTGTCATGCTGCCGGGCGGCTTTTCCGGCGGCGACGAACCGGACGGCTCAGGCAAATTCATCGCGGCGGCGCTGCGCAATCCGGCAGTCAAAGATGCGGTCATGGATCTGCTCAAACACCGCGACGGGCTGATGCTGGGTATCTGCAACGGCTTCCAGGCGCTCATCAAACTGGGGCTGGTGCCGTTCGGTGAAATCCGCGACATTGAAACAGATTTCCCAACGCTGACCTACAATACCATTGGGCGGCATGCCTCCTGTATGGTGCGCACACGGGTAAGTTCTTCCCTATCCCCCTGGCTTTCCGGCGTCCGCGCCGGCGATGTGCATACCATTGCGGTATCCCATGGCGAAGGGCGGTTCATCGCCAGCGATGAATTGGTACAGCAGCTCATTTCCAACGGCCAGGTAGCCACACAATATGTGGATTTAGACGGCAATGCGTCCATGGACATCCGCTACAACCCCAACGGGTCGGTTTGCGCCATTGAGGGCATTACCAGCCCAGACGGCCGGATATTTGGGAAAATGGGGCATTCGGAACGGTTTGTGCCGGGATTGTTCCGGAATATCCCAGGTGAAAAAGACCAGAAATTGTTTGCATCCGGCGTACAGTATTTCAAATAACAGGTGTGTGATAAAGTGATGTATACACAGGCACAGTATGAGGAAAGCGGCGCAGCAATTACGGCGGCGCTGGGGGAAATCCCCAAAATTGCTGTAATCCTTGGCAGCGGCCTGGGGATACTGGCGGACGAAGCGGAAAACAGCGCCGCCTTGCCCTATGCCGGCATCCCGCACTTCTGCCCTTCCACCGCGCCAGGGCACACTGGACGGCTGGTCAAAGGAAAACTGTCAGGCATACCAGTTTTGCTGCTGCAAGGGCGGCTGCACTATTACGAAGGATATGAAGCCGCCAGCACCGTTTACCCTATCCAGGTGTTGCGTACACTGGGGCTGGAAACACTCCTCGTCACCAATGCGGCAGGCGGTATCAACACGGCATTTTCCCCAGGTGATTTCATGCTGATTACCGACCACATCAAATTGTCCGCCCTATCGCCCTTGCGCGGGAAAAACCCTGATTTTCTGGGCCCGCGTTTTATGGATATGTCCAACGCATATGACCCGGGGCTGCTGCAAATCGCCCGGGAATGCGCAAAAACGGCAGGGATCCGGTTGCACGAAGGGGTATATGCTTATATGGCCGGCCCGCAATACGAAACACCGGCGGAAATCCGTATGCTGCGCATTCTCGGCGCAGACGCAGTGGGCATGTCTACAGTGGCAGAGGTCATTGCCGCACGGCACTGCGGCCTGCGGGTATTGGGGTTGTCCTGCATATCCAACATGGCAGCCGGTATTCTTGATACCCCTATCACACCCGAGGATGTTTTGGAACTCGGCAGGCAGCGGCAGCCGGCATTTGCTGCATTACTGCATAGGATTTTACAAAAAATTGCCCAAATTTAACAATCCAGCAACAAAATTGCTAACAACCTGAAAACTTTTCGGATAATTTGTGAATAATTTGAATTTTTGAAATCCAATGAAAACAGAAGGAAATAAAAGAAAATAAGCAGTATTTTGGAATTTCCAAAAATTACACGGTTTGCATAGCAAACCAGAATTCGCTAATATAATAACTAGTTGTTAGCACTGCGAAAACAAGAGTGCTAAAAAATCATTTTGGGAGGGTTTTACTATGACAATCAAACCACTGGCAGACAGGGTCGTCATTAAAATGATGGAAACCGAAGAGACCACCAAAAGCGGGATTGTACTGCCGGGCAGTGCAAAAGAAAAACCGCAGGTGGCTGAAATCCTGGCCGTTGGGCCGGGCGGTATGGTAGACGGCAAGGAAGTTAAAATGGAAGTCAAATGCGGCGACAAAGTGCTTATCAATAAATATGCCGGCACCGAAGTCAAAGTGGACGGTGAAGAACGCATTATTGTGCGGCAGAGCGACATTTTAGCAATTGTAGAGTAAGCAGTTATATGAAATCAGGGAGGTAATCAGACATGGCAAAACAGATTAAATTTGGCGAAGACGCCCGCCGGGCACTGCAATCGGGCGTTGACCAGCTGGCAGATACCGTAAAAATTACGTTGGGGCCAAAAGGGCGCAATGTGGTACTGGATAAAAAATTCGGCGCACCGCTCATCACCAATGACGGTGTAACCATTGCAAAAGAAATTGAACTGGAAGACCCGTTTGAAAATATGGGGGCACAGCTGGTGAAAGAAGTCGCCACCAAAACCAACGATGTGGCAGGCGACGGTACCACCACCGCAACCCTTTTGGCACAGGCGCTTATCCGCGAGGGCTTGAAAAATGTCGCGGCCGGCGCAAACCCGATGATTGTGAAAAAAGGCATGAGCAAAGCAGTGGACGCAGCAGTGGATTACATTGTTTCCAACAGCCAGAAAGTCAGCGGCAAAGAGGACATTGCCCGTGTCGCAGCCATCTCGGCAGCAGATGAAAAGGTTGGCGAACTGATTGCCGACGCGATGGAAAAGGTCACCAATGACGGCGTCATCACGGTGGAAGAATCTAAAACCGCTGAAACCTACTGCGAAGTAGTAGAAGGCATGCAGTTTGACCGCGGTTACATTTCGCCCTACATGGCAACCGATACCGACAAAATGGAAGCAGTGCTGGACGATGCTTACATTTTGATTACCGATAAAAAGATTTCCAATATCCAGGAAATCCTGCCGCTGCTCGAACAGATTGTGCAGCAAGGCAAAAAGCTGGTTATCATTGCGGAAGACGTCGAGGGCGAAGCACTGGCAACCTTGCTGGTCAACCGCCTGCGCGGCACATTCACCTGTGTGGCGGTAAAAGCGCCTGGATTTGGCGACCGCCGCAAAGAAATGCTGCAGGATATCGCCATCCTCACCGGCGGGCAGGTCATTACGGAAGAACTGGGCTTAGAGCTCAAAGAAGCCACCATTGACATGCTGGGACGTGCAAAACAAGTCAAGGTGCAAAAGGAAAATACTATCATCGTAGACGGTGCAGGCGACAAGGCCGCCATCAGCGACCGTGTCGGGCAAATCAAAGCGCAGATTGAAGAAACCACCTCGGAATTTGACAAAGAAAAACTGCAAGAGCGCTTGGCAAAATTGTCGGGCGGCGTAGCTGTTATCAAAGTTGGCGCAGCTACCGAGACCGAAATGAAAGAAATGAAGCTCCGCATTGAAGACGCCCTGGCAGCTACCAAGGCAGCCGTTGAAGAAGGGATGGTTGCCGGCGGCGGCACGGCTTATATCAACGCCATCAAGGTAGTATCCAAAATGCTGGATACCGAAGAAGGCGATATTAAAACCGGTGTGAAAATCGTTGTCAAAGCGCTGGAAGAACCGGTTAAACAAATCGCAGCAAACGCTGGCCTGGAAGGTTCGGTCATTGTAGATAAAGTCATGGGCAGCGATGATAAAATTGGCTACAACGCCTTAAATGAAGAATATGTCGATATGTTCAAGGCGGGCATTGTTGACCCGGCAAAAGTAACCCGCAGTGCGCTGCAAAACGCGGCAAGCGTTGCCAGCATGGTACTGACTACCGAAAGCCTGGTTACCGATAAGGAAGATCCCAACGCAGCGGCTGCAGCTGCGCCAAACCCTGGCATGGGCGGCATGTACTAAGATGATACGCAAGGCCGGCGCCTGGTTCCCACAGGCGCCGGTTTTTTGTAACCATATTGTAATACGTACAACCTTTACAAAAGCCGAAAAATGTGATAAAATCTGGGCAGTAAGAGTGTTTGTCAGGAACATGCTTCAAAGCGTTATTTGTGATAAAATAATTTAAAATGACAGGGAACGGTATATACCCCCCCCCCCCGAAAAATGGCTTTGTTTCGGGCGGGAGGGGTATTTGCCTTCTCGACGGCGCAAACAATCAAGCGGGACAAACCGCTTTTATATATACTTTAACCAACTACGATCAAAAAGGAGCGATTAAAATGGCAAAACGCATTGCAGCAATGCTTCTAAGCGCCTGCATGATGCTGACGCTGTTGCCCACTGCCTTTGCAGCGGATGGCGACGTTGCCCAAATTGGGTCTGCTACATATCCGTCTTTGGCGGCGGCAGTCGCGGCTGCGGAAGATGATACCATCGTGTTACAGGCCAGTACAAATGAAAATATTACTATCCCGGAAACCAAATCCATCACGCTGGATTTAAACGGGTATACGTTAAACGGCGGCACCGTAAGCGGGAAAGCTGCCCTGACCAACGAAGGTACAGTTATCATCAAGGACAGTTCGGCTGACGGCACTGGTACCATCAAACGGGAGGACACCGGCGGAAGCGCTTACTATGTTATTCTAAACAAAGGGACCATGACCATCGAAAGCGGGAATGTGCTCAATAACAGCGGTTTT
Source organism: uncultured Clostridia bacterium (assembly GCA_937959315.1). Lineage (GTDB taxonomy): Bacteria > Bacillota > Clostridia > UMGS1810 > UMGS1810 > CALGRC01. The sequence continues at coordinate 15,121 of CALGRC010000025.1, forward strand.
GATACCAACGGCGCTTCTGGCTCGTCCCTGATTCGCAACCAGGGGACTGCTGACAAAAACGCAGTTTTAACCATCAACGGCGGCACCTTTACACAGGAAAAGTTTATTGCGATTAAAAATGACGACTACGGCGTTTTAACCATGACAGGCGGTACCATCAATGCGACCGGCTCCGATGGCAATATCACCGTATCCGCTATCCAAAACTGGAGCGAAGCGACCATTACCGGCGGCACCATCAACGGCGCTATCTGGACAAGCGTCTGGAGCGACAAATTACCGGACAGCAAGACGGTAATCGACGGGGAAACCGTCAAAGTGACCGGGCGGGTTGTTGCCGAACCATACGATGGTTTGACTGGCAAAACAGTCAATGTCGAAATTAAAGACGGCGATTTTGATTTGGAATGGCGCGTTGCAGAAAGCGCTGATGTTTCCGTTGCCGTTACAGGCGGGACTTTTGCACAAGCTATCCCAGACGCCTATGTGGCGGACGGATTCACCAGTGTCGATAACGGCGAAGGGAAGTTTATCCTTGGCGAGCAAACCGACCCAACCGGCGCGGTTGCAGAAATCAACGGGCAGTATTTTAAAACACTGGACGGCGCCATTGCGGCGGCAGGCGATGAGGATACCATCGTATTGCAGGATGATGTTGCATTTACCGGCACCATCTCCTTAAACAGCGGCCGGGTTATCAACATCGATTTGAACGGGCATAATATCGCCTTTACCCCGTCGGAAGGCATGTCTCAAAGCGGCTTCTTAGTTGGAAAATCTACGCTTAACCTGACCGGTAAGGGTATGCTTTATGAAACTGCGCCCAACTACTCCCCCATCATGGTGTATGGCGCAACAGAAGATGTGGCTGATTACAGCATAGTCAATGTAGGCAAGGATGTCACACTGCAAGGCTGGGCGCCCATCTTTATCAACGGGAATGCTGTTGAAGGCCAGCCGCGTGCGGCATACGGCATTCAAATTACCGTAGAAGGCACATTAGAGAGTGTAAATGACACTTCCGGTGCAGCAGGGCATGGTGTCTATATCAACGGCAGCAACAGCAGGACGGATGGCAATGTCCCGGTCATTACCCTGACCGAAACATCCAACGTTACCTCTAAGGGCAATGGTATTTACGCCGCAGGCTATGCTGTCTGGAACCTTGCCGGCAATGTCACCGGCGAGGACAGCCTGTCCATCAAGAGCGGTACGTTTCATATCACCGGCGGTACCTATACGGCAACCGGCGCCTATTCTGATCCAGTAGCAAACGGCAACGGCAGCGAAAACACCGGCGCGGCCATCAGTATAACCAGCAACAAAGCCTATGCACCAAAGACAGAAATCAACGTCACCGGCGGAACGTTTGTCAGCCAGAACGGCTACGCATTTTATGAAGGCATTGCACAAAAGGACGGCGTACCGGCAGCCGACGCCAGCTATGCAACGCTGGCAGTTTCGGGCGGCACCTTTACCGGCAACAGTGAAAAAGGCGCGGTCTCCATCAATGAAGCTGAAAAGAAAGACATTATCACCGGCGGTACCTTCTCGTCAGACGTCAGCACCTACGTACCCGGCACCCATGACGAAGCAATGCTCTCTGAAAGCTCTTATACCGTTGGCCAGTACAACGATAGCAACGTTACAGAGGAAGCGGGCGCACAGACTGATATGGCAGCACGGCGGACACTGTCTTCCGGCACAACTGTGTATTATGCAACTTTGGCAGACGCCGTTGCCGGCTATACCAGCGGCGATGTAGCGTTAACCTTGCTTAGCGATAGCACAGAAGCCATTGAAGTAAGCTCGCCGATGACCATTTCCAAAAATGGATATACTGCACAGGGCCTGACTGCGGCAGCCGGTATTTCCATGGTAGAATCGGATGACAGCTATGTATTTTATCCCACAATTGAAATAACCCCAGATACAACCTACAGCATTCAGTACCAGTTGGAAAAACTGGACGGCTCCGGCTACGACAACGCTGGCGATCCGGTCACCGGCATATCCGGCGATGCAGTAGAAGCCACCATCCAAGAGGCTGTGAAAGGCTATGCAGGCTACAGCCTAAGCAGTATTGAGCTGGCAGATACCACTTATACCGTCAAGCTCAACCGCAATGTATATACCATCATATTTGAATCGGATGGCGCCATCGTTTCGCAGCAATCGCTCAAATTTGGCGAACCCATTTCAGCGCCTGCCCAAGAACCTGTCAAAGACCGCTATACTTTCCGCGGCTGGAGCGGTTATACCGATGGTATGACGGTAGATTCGGATGCCACATTCCAGGCAAGCTGGAAACGCAACAGCTCCGGCGGCGCTACCATCACCAAACCGACCACCATGTACGCCGTCTCTATCGACAGCGGTGAAAACGGGCGGGTATCTGCCGACCGTGCGCGGGCTTCCGGCGGAAGCGAAGTAACGCTTACCGTAAAACCGGACGAAGGCTATGTTTTAGACAGCCTGACCGTTACCGGCAGCAATGGCAATGATGTTGCGCTGTCTGACAACGAAGACGGCAAGTACACCTTTATCATGCCTGACAGTGCTGTTACCGTCACTGCAACCTTCCGCGAAGATACCGGTGAAGAACCGGAAAACCCGGAAAATCCGGCAGATGGGCTTCCATTTGCTGATGTAACAGAAGAGGATTGGTTCTATGACGCCGTTTCCTATGTTTACGAAAACGGTTTGATGAACGGCACCAGCAGCACTGCTTTTGAACCAAACCTCACTACCACCCGCGGTATGATTGTGACAATGCTGTACCGTATGGAAAACAGTCCCGCCGTAACCGGCGCGGCTAGCTTTATGGATGTGGCAAGCGGCCAGTATTATGCCAATGCCGTTGCCTGGGCGGCTGCCAATGGGATTGTCAACGGATATGATGCAGACACCTTTGGCCCAGATGACGCCATCACCCGTGAACAGTTGGCGGCAATCTTGTACCGCTATGCCAGCTATAAAGGCTATGATGTGACAGCTACGGCAGATATGTCCGCTTATACCGATGCGGATGATATCAGCACATGGGCACAGGCCGCTATGGGCTGGGCCAATGCAGAGGGTCTGGTTACCGGCGTAACCAATACCACGCTGGAACCGACCGGCTCCGCTACCCGTGCATGCGCTGCTGAAGTTTTAATGCGCTTCTGCGAATCGGTAGCAAAATAATTTGAATAAAAAAAAGCCCCATATCCAAAAAACAGGATATGGGGCTTTTTTTTATTATTTGCGGAACGCTGCAAACGGATCGTCAATAACCAGACGCCCCTCACAGGTATCGCATACGCCGCTATACAAGTCATATTTCCCATCTGGGCGCGCCACCATCCCAGAAGTAAACGCAACATCTGCGGTATCCGGCACCTTTGCAGGGGCCGGGGGATAACAGGTACTGCTTCCAATAATTTTGTAATCCAATACCTGCCGGTTCATATAGTCGAATACATAAGAAATATTCAAATACACCTGCCGGCCGCCGTCCATATAACAATGATGCCCAAGTACACCAATATACTGCGGAGAAAGGCATTCACACTGGTTACAGCCGCCCCACTCCCCATCTGCAAACAGCCCATCGACAAGCGGCGCATGTGCAATCACTTCCGCAGACAGTTCATTTAAATTGTTGATAATGGTGAATCCGACAACCGATTCACTGCCATATTGCTTGATGACATGTTCCCCCCTAGGACGGGAAAAAACGCCGATACGGCCATCGGCAAGCTCTACCAGGCGGATATCCTTCATATAATCCGGCCCAGTGGTAAAATACCGCATATCCTCTAAATCTGTCCCACGGTAAAAGTAGCCGTAATATGTATCCAATTCCCCCTTCTGGTAGCGCACATGTGTGCCGCCCATGACCAATTCGCCGCCAATGATGGCTATATACGGATCCTCCAATTGATAAACCATCGAATCTTTTTTTAGCACATATGTATCCGGTGCCGTCCTTTCAAACAGCCGTACCCAGGACCGCGCCCATTCGGTACGCCGTTCTACACGTCCGTACATGTATGTTCTGCCATCCCATTCAAACGGAATGGAAGTATTATAAACATCAAAACCTTCCACTCCTTCAAATTTCAAAAGCGCGCTTTCATAAACCGTTTTTTCTTTCTCAAATTTGGCCCTCTGCTCTGCAAATGTAATACTTTCCACCCCTTCTAAATTTTGATAAACATATGGAACCGCTTGGACAAAATACATACTGTTCCCTATTATCGCGGTGTTACCAAGCCATTTTGGTCAATATCCAGCACAATGGCATCCGGTTCAAAAGCTGTATAACCCGCCGGCACTGGAATTACTTTCTGAATGGAGACATCTTCCGCATAAGAACGGACCGCGCCGGTCAATGCCCAGTCGCTCTGCGTCACATTGTGAATATGCTCATGAAAATAGGTATTAAGCGGAACATAACAGGCCTTTGCACCCACCAGGTAAACAGGGTGGCTCCCATCCCCCACATAGGGGACAATTTGCCCGCAAATCGCTGCGTCCGCCTGTGATACCGCCCGGTAATCGTGCAGTTCCGACACGTTGCACACCAAAAACAATGCCGCGGCAATACCTGCCGCCGCCCGTGCAGCGCGTCCGGAAAACACCATGTCTGCCAACAGGGCAATCCCTATAAAAGACAGAAATAAATTCCGAAAACTGATATGGCTGTTGTCCAAAATCAAAAACGGTGCAAACGGGGCGGCCATCAGCAACAATGCCAGCACGGCCTTCCGCCGGTTGCGCCGGGCAGTATCCGGGCCCCCGGCAAACGCCAGCAGCACCGCCGACAACACAATCGCACCCCCATACCACCACCGTCCCCGCAGCAAAGCCAAACCGCGCGCCAAACTATTTTGCAGCAATTCCCAATGATATGCCCCCATGGCTGCCGATACCTGCTCCCAAATGGCCTGCAAATGCCCGATCACATCAGCCGACAGCACACTGCGCGCTGCATTGACCCCCGCAGAGCGGCAGGCAATATAATATATGCCGATCAGCAGCAAATTCCCCAGCGGGATTGCGGCCAGCCGCCAGCGGCGGCGGTATGCCCAAACAACAAATAACGACAACAGGCAGCTTGCGGCAATCACTTGTTCATAAAACCCATAGGACAGCAGGTTGAAAATTGCAAATCCCGCCGCAAAAACCGCCTTGCCGCGTTCATAGTACTGGCACAGCAAAAAGACTGCCAGCGCCGCAAAAAACAGCCCTACCACCAACCGGGAAGAAGCGCTAATCCAATAGGTTGCTTCGCTCAGCAGCGGATAAAGGGCGCAAACTACCAAAAATACCCTGCCGCATGGGACGCCAGTACGTGCAAACACCCGGTACAGCATCCAAATGGCCGCAGTATGCAGCAAGGTAATCATCAAAAGCGCAACGCCCATCCGCCCCCAAAACTGCCCCCATACAAACGCATCAAAAAGCCCCGCCAACGGGCGGGAACACAGCGTACCAGTGCGCTGAAACACATCGCGGACAACATCTGCATACAACCCATAGTTGTGATATTGGATATAATCGTCAAGGATTGGAAAATACCGGAAACCATAAAACCCAAATTTCACCACATTAGCGGCAGCCAAACCAACCAGCAGCCAACGCGCATCCCTGATACGCTCTGCTTGTTGCACTTGCATCACATCCTTTTCGCTCAGTTTCACAGAAAATTCCCCTATTGACAGTTTCCCCAACACATGGCAACCCATACCATACGAAAATTGGGTATCATTTTTTGGGAAATACATTGACTATTTCCCCATTTATCGGTATACTTAATATATTACCACATCGTACGATAAATAGAAAGGGTGTGTTTCCAATTTCTGCTGAAAAATTTGCATTTGAGGGATTGACATTTGACGATGTTTTATTGATTCCGCAGCAATCTGATTTTACGCCTGACCAGGTCGATTTAAGTACCCATTTAACCAAAAAAATCCGTTTAAACATCCCCATCATGAGCTCTGCTATGGACACCGTCACCGAGTCGGCATTGGCCATCGCCATTGCGCGTGAGGGCGGGATTGGCATCATCCACAAAAACATGACCATTGAACAGCAGGCTGCCGAAGTGGACAAGGTCAAACGCAGCGAACACGGCGTCATTGTAGATCCCTTCCACCTGTCGCCCGAGCATTCGCTGCGGGATGCCGACGAACTGATGGGCCGGTATAAAATTTCCGGTGTGCCCATTACTGAAAACGGCAAATTGGTAGGCATTTTGACCAACCGCGATTTGCGGTTTGAAACTGACTACAACAAACCCATCAAATTTGTCATGACCAAGGAAAACCTGGTCACTGCGCCAGAGGGGACAACCCTGGACGAAGCGCAGGAAATCCTGCGCAAATACAAAATTGAAAAACTGCCGATTGTGGATCAAAACGGCATTTTAAAGGGCCTGATTACCATCAAGGACATCGAAAAAAGCGTCAAATACCCCAACGCCGCCAAGGATTCCAACGGCCGCCTGCTGGCAGGCGCAGCCATTGGCGTCACCAACGACGTCCTGGACCGTGCCGCCGCATTGGTGGACGCCAAGGTGGACGTCCTGGTGCTGGACAGCGCCCATGGCCATTCTAAAAATATCATCGAATGCTTGAAAAAGGTAAAAAATGCCTTCCCGCATATTGATGTCATCGCCGGAAACATCGCCACCAAAGAGGCGGCAGAAGCGCTGATCCAGGCTGGCGCAGACGCCATCAAGGTTGGCATCGGCCCTGGTTCCATCTGCACCACCCGCGTGGTGGCGGGCGTAGGCGTACCACAGGTAACCGCTATCAATGAAGCGGCGGATATTGCCAAACAATACCATATTCCCGTCATTGGCGACGGCGGCATCAAATACAGCGGGGACATCCCCAAAGCCATCGCGGCTGGTGCGGATGTCATTATGATTGGTTCGCTGTTTGCCGGATGTAAGGAAAGCCCGGGCGAAACCGAAATATATCAAGGCCGGCAATTCAAGGTCTACCGCGGCATGGGCTCGCTGGGCGCCATGGAAAAGGGCAGCAAAGACCGCTATTTCCAAACCGGAAGCAAAAAACTGGTGCCGGAAGGCGTGGAAGGCCGCGTACCGTACAAGGGCCCGCTGTCTGATACCGTATTCCAGCTTTTGGGCGGGTTGCGCGCCAGCATGGGATACTGCGGCACACCTACCATCCAGGCACTCAAGGAAAACGGCAAATTTGTCCGCATTACCAGCGCAGGCCTGCGGGAAAGCCATCCGCATGATATCAATATCACCAAGGAAGCGCCAAACTACAGTGTGCAAAACGACTGATTGGCAAACAAACATAAAAAATGTGGCCCTTTTCAGTAGGGTCACATTTTTTATAGTTTCAAATACCAAAGCAGCTGCACCTCATGGGCCACCTCCGGTTCTGCGGCATATGCCTGCGCATGGATACACTGCAAAACCGCCCCCTGCCGGTGATAAAACCGGCAAGCGGGCACATTGGTATTCTGACATTCAATTTTCATTTGCCGCAGCCCCTGCCGGCGCGACCAGCCAGCCGCCATATCAAACAGCCGCTGCCCAATCCCCTGCCGCTGATAAGCAGGCGTAACGCGCAAGTCCCACAGAACGCTGATATCATTACGGCCGCCAAGCATATGCACCCCATCCGTCCGGGAAGCTACCGCTGCGCCGCCAACAGGCGTTTTCCCATCATATGCCAGAAAAAATGCCCAATTGGAAAGGTCAAACCGCCTTGGAAGCCCGGCCATCTGCTCCCACTTGCCCAAATCTTTGACATACGGATCTACCCTGTGTTCCGTTAATACCGCGCCGCCCAGCCCACGGTCGGGCCACTCCACAGCAAACTCGCTTTCCACTTGCACCAGCATGGGGATGGTGTCATAATCCGCCAGCATATCTGCCCCTGCCTGCCGATAGGTTACCATATGCCCGCCTACCGCTCCAACCAGATTTGATCAAAGCTGTGCTCTTCAAAATTGGCATGGATATTATCAATGTTTGACAGTTCCAGCAGCTTTTTGCGGTTGCGCACCACCTTGTCCACAGGTGCATAACCGCCTGGGCCGTTGACACAGCCGCCCTCGCAGGCCATACCCTCAATGAAATTCTCCGGCAGCTTGCCCGCCTGCAAAAGCTGGAGCGCCTTTTTGCACTCCAGTGCGCCGTTACAGCGGTTGGCCAGCACCGGCGCCGCAATTTCCCGTTCATCCAATGCGCGCATGACCGCGCCCGTCACCCCGCCGCTTGCGGCAAACTGCTTGCCATAAATACTGCCGTCCTGGTCTGCATCCTGCTTGTCTTTGTCAAACTGCAGCTCCTTGGCGTCAATCATCGCACATAGCTCTTCAAAGGTCATGACATAATCGGTATCCCCGCGCAGCTCCTCATGTAAAATTTCGGTTTTCTTCGCTGTGCATGGGCCAATGAACACCACCACCGCATCGCTGTGCTGCGCCTTCAAATACCGCGCCGTTGCAATCATGGGCGAAACCGTCCCCGATACGTTTGGCAAAAGCTTAGGGAAGTGCTTGGCAATCATATTGTAAAACGCCGGGCAGCAGGAGGTGGTCATGGTCTGGCCCGCTTCCAGCCGTTCGGCCAGCTCTGCCGCCTCATGCACCGAAACCGCATCGGCGCCCAGCGCCACTTCCACCGAATCGGCAAACCCAACCTGCTTGAGGATATCCTTGATCATCCCAATGGTGACATCCGGCCCAAACTGCCCCTCAATGGCAGGCGCAAACACCGCATATACCGGTTTCCCAGCGCGGATTTCATCAATCACATCCACCATATACGAATCGTCCGAAATGGCCCCAAACGGGCATTCCACCGTGCACCGCCCGCAGTTGATGCATTTGGACTCGTCAATGGTAACAATTTTGTTTTCATCCATACTAATCGCATCTACCGGGCAGGCGCGCTTGCAGGGGCGCACCAGGTCGGCAATGGCATTGTACGGGGAAACCTTGGCACACCGGCCGCATTCCCTGCACTTTTCCTGGTCGATATGCGCGCCGCTGCTGTTGACCGAAATGGCTCCAAACGGGCAGGCCTTTAAGCAATTTTTTGCCATGCATTTCTGGCAGTTTTGCGTCACTGAAAACCGGTTGATGGGGCACCCTTCGCACGCAGAAGGGATAACATGCACCACCTGCCGTTTGGAACGGTCTACCGGAACGCCCATTGGCGTTTTGCCCGACGCCAAGTTGACCCGCTGGCGGACAATTTCCCGTTCGCGGTACACACAGCAGCGGAACCGCGCTTTTACGCCGGGAATGACGTCAAAAGGGATCTGCTCCTTTGCCGTTTCCAAATCCCCGCGGAATGCATGCCGCGCTACTTCCTTCAACACTTCATATTTTATCTGTTTGGTATCGGATGTAAATGTAAACATGCCGCTCAACCGTCCCCCTTTTAATAATCATACCGTTCCACATCTTTTCCCAGCCGCCGCAGAACCTCCGCCAGCTCGTCCAAAATCCGCAGCTTGATGCTCAAATCAATGGGCAGGCTGGGGTTTTGGTGCGCCGGGTTGATGGATTTCCCAACAAACAGCTTCAAACAGGTAC
>CALGRC010000026.1 GCA_937959315.1 uncultured Clostridia bacterium
CAGATGGTTGCCAATGCAGTCACAGCCTTAGAAATTACAGTGCATTCTGAAACTTTGGGGAATATTTTTTCCAACGGGAACCCGCCCGCGCTCACGGTAGAATTCCGCGCGGACGGCCCCATGCGTGCCGGGGCGGACTATCGGGCGTACCGGTTTAATGATAACGCAAAAGGGGATTTGGTTTGGCAGGAAGAAGGCGTCATCCTCCTTTCTGCCGATACCTCTGCGGAAAAAACAATACGCCTGCCAGGTTTGGGATACGGCAGGTACCTGTTATCGGTGTCGGCTGGCGGCCAAACGGCAGAACAGGAATTCTCCATTGTAAACAGCACGCCCGACAACCCGGTGCGTAACCCCGAAATGGGGGCCCATGCATTTACCAACTGGGAAAACCGCTACCAGGGCGCGCAGCAGCTCAGCAGCTATGGCACCGCATCGGAGGTCATGGATATTCTGGCTTTGGGCGGGTTTGGCGAAGTGCGGAACGGCGTCAAATGGCATAATTATGAGCGCACATATGATTACACTTACCAAGGCAAAACCTACCCCGCCCCACAAAAAGGCTACTATGAAATTTTGCCGCTTCCGCGCGCGTTTTTGGACGAGGCAAAATCACATAACATCCATACGCTGGAACAACTGGGTTTTGCAAATGAGTTTTATCCAGATCCGGGCAGCGACACCATGACCGTGCCGTATACCGACGAACAGCAGCAGGCGTTTGCCAATTATGCGGCGTCTCAGGCGGCGGAATTTTTAAATGCTGGGTATACCGATGTTTATGAGGTGTGGAATGAGTGGAACATTTCCGCGTTTAACGCCAGCAACCGTCCGGCTGACGATTATGGCAGGCTGGTGGTTAAAACGGCGCAGGCGGTAAAAGATGTCAACCCGGATGCGGAACTTGCGGCGGGCGTGATTACCTACACTTACAACGATGATTTGGGCTGGCTGAGGACGGCGCTTTCTACCGAGGTGAACGGACAGTCCTGTGCGGACGCCATTTCTATTTTGTCGCTGCACCCGTATAATTTAACGGCGTCGCCCGACTACCCCGACACCCGTACCATAACCCGGAGCCAGCAAGTCCGGGATATGCTGGACAATGAATTTGACCGGCCGGATGCTGAACTTTGGGCGACAGAAATCGGGTGGACGACTTGTAATGGCACGACCGGGGGCGAAGCGGCGGTCAGCCATCTGGAACAGGCTGTTTACAGCGTGAAATTGATGGCAATGAACCGTGAATTGGAATTGTTTGATAAAGTATTCTGGTATTGCCTGCAGGAACCCGGCCCGCAGCCGGAGATAACCAACCAGGAGCGCGACGACGGGTTCGGCCTGACGCGCAGCAGCGATACCAACCGGCCGGACGGGGATCCGGCAGTCCCGTTTGCTGCAAAAGATGCCTATCTGGCTTTGGCAAATTGGAATACCTTGATGACGGATGCGCAGTTTGTACAGCGCGTACCGCAGGCGGATGAGGATACCTACCTTTATGAGTTTCAGACTGCGAGCGGGCAGCCGCTTTATATTGGATGGAGTAGGGGCGGCGAGGTGTCCGCTTCCGGGATGGATTTTGCAGGCGGGACACCGTACCGCATTGATTTGTATGGGAATGCGGAAGAACTGTCCGGTACGCCGGTTTTGGGGGAACAGCCTGCCTATTTTACCAGCGGCGCGCAAATGCTGCGCCATGTAACGGTTTCTTATGACATGCAGGAAAATATTGTTTCCCTGGAAGGGGTATTGTCATCCCAGACAGCCGGGGAATGGGTGGCTGTGGACGTTTACAGCCAGGGCGCTGACGATGGGGCGGCACTGCCTGTTTACCGTAACCAGGGCGTTGCGGCAAACGGCGGGAAATTCAAGTTTTCCTTTCAAGTGCCCAACGGCGATTATACAGCCCGTATCTATTCGCAAAGCAAAGGCGCGGCGGCACAGCTGGAAAGCACATTTTCTATCCGTGTCCCGGGCGTCCAGGTGCAGCAAAATGGAAATATCATCGCGGGGTTGGAGGAACTTAAGGGCGGGCAGCCGTTCACCATATGGGCAAGCTCTGATGCACTGCAAGACGGGCAGGAGGTATTGTGCGTATCTGCCCTGAGGAAGGATGGGCGCATGCTGCAAATCGGCTTGCAGAAAGCAACGGTGCAAAACGGCGTTGTTTCGGCTTCCTGTACGCCGGATCAGGCGGCGCTGGAACAGGCCGATTTGTTGGATGTATTTATATGGAAAGACAAGGAACGCATGGTGCCTTTGATGGAAAAGACAGCATTCCCGCGCAACCGGGGTGACGGTCAATGAAAGGGAGGGGTAATATGAAACGTTTTCTTGTTGTCATGGCATGGGTTGCCATGGTCAGCTTACAAGGCTATAGCGTCTTTGCCGCGCCGGTTCAGGCAGGGCCGGTGCAGGAAGTGCAGGGGGTTCAATCTGCATCGGCAAACCGCGGAGACAACTTGGAAAGCAAAGATTTTTTGGTTGAGGGGGCCATTGCAGGCGGGACGGCCGCAATGGTTTCGATGACGGTGTATGGCCCGGCTGATAGCCGGGAGGAAGCGGTGGGAATGCCTCCTGTTTACCAAAACCAGACCGTTTCGGCAGAGAAAAACGGGGTAGAAACCTTTTCGTTTGCTTTCCGTATTCCGGATGGCAGCGAGAGCGGCTGGTTTTATATCCGGCTGGGTTCCTCTTTGCAGGATGTGGATTACTGGGCGGAACCAGCCGGTTATGTTACCCAGGCCGACCATATTGCCGCGCTGGCAGAATTAAATGCCTGCACAACAGCAGAAGAAATTGCAGGGCTTTTAACTGCAAAGCAGCTGGAGCTCGGGTTTTTAGATAATGACCTGTACGCTGCTGACGGGAGCGATCCGGCCAAACTGCATGCGGAAGCGCTGGCAGAACGGATTGCGCTTGTTTTAGACGATGGCAAACAGTTGGAACCGGAAACAGCAGGCACTGTTTTCCGGCAGCAGTGCATCCTTGCAGCCTTGAATGAAAATGATGATGTGAAACGGATCCATAACATTTTCGATTATGCAGATGAGTTGCCGCTTTCGGAGATTTTAACGCGCAACGGGCGGGATTGGACGCAGGAAGATTGCGTGGTTGATGCGGTTCAAACAGCCATAACCGAACGGATTTCAGGGAAGGGCTTTATGGATAGTGAAATCCTGCCGCAGCAAACAAACAGCGGGTTCCCGCAGGGGCTCATCCAAGCCTTGGTATTATCTGTGGTAGAAAACCCGGACGGCGTTGCAAATGTCCGGAACGTTGTCTGTGATTTTGCAGCAGAATGCGGGATTGAAAATGCAGGCTCGCTGTCGGATGCGGCATTCCGCGCAGTCATCGGCCAGACGTTTGAAACGGTTTCCGATTTGAGCAGGGCGTTAAAAGATGCAGACGAGGAGGAGCCGTCCGGCGGAAATAACGGCAGTAGCGGCGGCGGAGGCGGTCACCGCGGGAGCGGTTCCGGCACATCCATCCAATTGCCAAATACAGGGATTTCCATCCCGGACGCCATAGAGGAACCTGTTTCTGAAGGGTTCACAGACCTGGATGAAGCCGCATGGGCAAAGGAAGCGATTTTATCGTTGCAGGATCAGGGCATTGTGCAGGGTAAAACAGATACCTGGTTTGATGTCAATGGCCTTGTAACACGCGCAGAACTGACAAAAATGACGGTTGGGGTTTTTGGCGTTGCTGACGCACAGCAGGACATGCCGTTTACTGACGTTTCTCCTGATATGTGGTATTTTGATGCTGTACAGCGCGCGTATGCTGCCGGGTTGGTGCATGGGGTCAGCGATACGGTATTTAACGGGGACGGGGCAATTACAAGGCAAGATATGGCCGCATTGATTTACCGTGCATTGCAGATGGATGGGACGGTGATACCCGAAGGCGAAACCGAAGCTTACCGTGACCAGGATAAAATTGCAGAATATGCCGGCGCTGCGGTAAACGCCCTGAAACAATTGGGGATTATGGAAGGGTACCCGGACGGGACATTTTGCCCGGAACAGCATTGTACCAGAGCCGAAGCGGCAAAAGTCCTATATATGGTTCAGGCATTGATACAAAAATAAAAATCGGGTATTCCCGGGAAAGGATGTGTGTTGCTTGAAAGCAATTGGCAAAAAAGCGGTATCCTTATTTTTGAGCATACTGCTGGTCATGTCTGTCTTTACGCTCCCGCCTGTACAAGCGGACACGGAGGACAGCGGGATTGCAGATATGCTTCCCTTGCTCCGGTTGACTGGCATTTTAAGCATTGACAGCGACGGAGAATTTCAAGGGGCGGATAAAATTACCAGGGCAGAATTCATGATATATGCCGGAAGAATGATTGGGATCAATGAGTATGCACAACAGGCGGCGGCTTATTATACAGATGTCCCGTCAGACCATTGGGCGGTAGCGTCGATTGCCGCTTTGGTAGAACGCGGCGCTTTGACAGTCCCTGAAGAC
>CALGRC010000027.1 GCA_937959315.1 uncultured Clostridia bacterium
TGGTTAAGGGGGTCAATTTTGTGTCATTGCGCGATGCAGGCGACCCAGTGGAAATTGCGCGCGCCTATGACAAGGCCGGCGCGGATGAATTGGTTTTTCTGGATATCACCGCAAGTTCTGACGACCGCGCCATTGTGCTGGACATGGTGCGCCGTGTGGCAGCAGAAGTGTTTATCCCGTTTACCGTGGGCGGCGGCATCCGCACTGCTGAAGAGTTCCGCGCCATCTTAAAAGAAGGGGCGGACAAAATTTCGGTCAATTCGGCGGCGGTCAAAAACCCAGCGCTCATGAGTGAAGCGGCGGAAAAATTCGGCAGCCAGTGCGTGGTACTGGCCATGGATGTCAAAAAAAACCCCGCCAATACCAAAAGCGGCTACGACGTGTTTATCCACGGCGGGCGGTTAAATACCGGCCGGGACGCAGTGGAATGGGCGCTGGAGGCACAAACACGCGGCGCCGGCGAGATCCTGCTCACCAGCATGGACTGCGACGGCACCAAGGCGGGCTACGACCTTGCCATCACCCGTATGATTGCAGATGCGGTAAATATCCCGGTCATTGCCTCGGGCGGCGCAGGGACGCTGGAACATTTTTACGACGCACTTACTGACGGCGGTGCGGACGCGGCGCTGGCGGCATCGCTGTTTCACTATAAAGAGCTGGAAATTAAAGAGGTCAAGCAATATTTGCAGGAACGTGGGATTCCTGTGAGGCTGTAAGGAGGAAACCATATGAAATTTGATGAAAACGGGCTGATTCCCGCCATTGTACAGGACGCAGCATCTGGAAAAGTGCTCATGATGGCGTACATGAACGAAGAAAGCCTGCAGCAGACGCAAAAAACCGGCAAAGCGACCTTTTACAGCCGCAGCCGGAAGGAACTTTGGGTCAAAGGCGAAACCAGCGGCAACTATCAAATGGTCAAAGAAATTTTGGTGGACTGCGACGAGGACACGCTGCTGCTCAAGGTAGAACCGGCAGGGCCGGCCTGCCATACCAACCACGAAAGCTGTTTTTACCGGCTGTTGGACGGGGAAACGCTGTCCGACGCACCGGAATCCGCCGACGCCAATGTACTCAACGAGGTGTTTGCCGTCATTTGCGACCGCAAGGCCAATCCCAAAGAGGGCAGCTATACCAACTACCTATTTGAAAAGGGCATTGACAAAATCCTCAAAAAAGTCGGCGAAGAATGCGCGGAAACCATCATCGCCGCCAAAAACAACGTCAAAGCGGAAATCCAGTTAGAGGCTTCCGACCTCATTTACCATATGCTGGTTATGCTCTCCGACCGCGGTCTGACGCCGCAGGATATCTTCTGTGAATTAAAGGCG
>CALGRC010000028.1 GCA_937959315.1 uncultured Clostridia bacterium
ATATTATTTTTCTTGTCGCCATAAACCTACATTTTTTCCTCGGCGTTTTCTTTCATTTTATCATTGGCGTTGACACAAATCCAGCTTCAAAATCGTCCATGCAGCTTACGACCATGAAAAAAGGCGACTACGAACGGGATATGCAGTATAAAGGCATTTCCTACAACGCCCCACATGTGACTGCGGAACTGGAATACTATCTGGACGATTCTATTCCAACAGGGATAGAAACTGTTTTGCCAGTCAATGTTGTCAATCAATTTTTCCCATCGGGGCACACGTTGTCTGCCGGTGTGTTCACAACAAACACCAATTCCTACAGCAGAAGCGGTTATGCCGGTTTGGGGAACTGGCAAACGGCAGATGACAGCAATATGCTGGAATACCATTACACCGACAGTGACGGTACGCAATGGACGTTTAACAATTTTACAGATGACCAAACAGGGCTGCCGCTTCCCGTTTCCGGTTCCGGCCCGGATACCAGCAAAAGCGCAGGAAATTTCAGCAATTACGGGGTGACAAATACCTATATCATAACCCTGCACAACACAGGCAGCAGAGACCGGCATTTCAAATTCAGGATTTCATCTGAAGGGCGGCATATTTACGATTACAAAATTTATTGGAACGGTGTGTTACAGGAAACCTTGAATCCACAGCTCAAAGCGGTTTTCGTCAATGTATCTGCTGTCACCGATGAAAATTTGGTGGATTGCGTGGTTCCTGCATATACCGATGTGCAGGTGGAATTAAATCTCACGATGACCACAGGCTGTAACGGTACAATCCATAACTTTTTGTCTGTATATTAAAAAAGGAGGACATGACGATGAAAAAAATATTTGCGTTGTTATTGGCTTTCACCCTATTTCAGACGGTGTGCTATGCAGAGGTCATCCATTTTGATATGGCAAGGGTTGAAAACACCGAACTAAAAGTCGATTTGAACACCGGCGGCATCACAAACGCCCCTGTAGTAGAATATCCGGACGATATTCCCGTATTAGAGGCGTTCCCGGAGCCATACATTATTGACGTGGGACATGGCTACAACACGCTCAATGGATATTTGACCGAAATTGATGGTGTTACATACTGGGCAGGCAGGACGGGTGAAAAATGGATGCCATTGTCTGTTGTGCCGCTACCGGCGGGAACCACCACAGTCACAGAAAATTTGCCTGCCGACTGGACACCTGATTTGTTTCCATACAATGCAACCGACAAAAAGTATCAATGGGAAAACATCGCCACTGCTTTGGAAAATTATGAGGTTGTACGGCAGACCTCGCGGCCGTTTGGTAAATGGCGTGTGCAATATGACAGCATCAGCAAACAATGCAGCTTTTTTGTAAACGGGACATATAGGGTAAAAACAGACATTCCATTTGACGTTTATAATTTTGCGCTTGGTACACGAGGCCCCTATGACAATGTGCTGTACTGGGAGGACGATACGACATTCTATATTAAGAATTATAACATCCTGTTATCGACACCCAAGCAACCGTTTTACGATGCGCTCGACGCTTTGGAGGATTTACCGACCATCGTACTAAACGATACGATTCTGGGATTTGAAGAACCGCCCGTCGTAGAACAAGACCGAGTGCTCGTTCCCATGCGGTTTTTATTCGAGCAAATGGGCGCAGATGTTGATTGGGAGGGCGCAAGCCAAACAGCAACCGTCATGCAAAACGGGGAAACCATCTCGTTCCAAATCGGACAGCAAGCAGCACAAGTCAATGGCGCTGTGCAGATGATGGACGTTCCCGCAAAACTGGAAAACGATAAAACCATGGTTCCCATCCACTTTTTATCCGAAAACCTCGGCTATCAGGTGGAATGGGATGGGGATACAAATACCGTAACCATAACAACTACAAAATAGTAAAAACCAATCCATACACATAAAAAACAATCCCCCGCATTTTACCATGCGGGGGATTTGTTATTAAACGTATCATTCACCTTGGTACTGCTCCATAGCCTGTTTGCTTAAATCTCGTACAGACGCTCCTTCAAAATTCAAATTTTGTTCCTGCCATTGAGTATCGTCAAACGGCTCCCGAATCATCAAACTGATAAACCGTTCTGCATCGACAATCCCTAATTTATCCAGTAAAGCGTTCATACCCTCGATATGTAATTGAGACTCCGATTTACGCATCCCTGCACTTCCCCATTCAACTGCATTATAGCATACGAATTGAAGGATTGCAACGAAGAAACATCTTAAATACGATTATTTTACTTTCCGCGCCAAACTGGAAACTGCCAGTTGAATGGTATCAATATCGTCTTTCATTTGCGGAATTTCAGTAATATCTTTAATATCTTTGCGGATGATTTCATGTCCTTCCGCAAGCAATTTAATTCCCGGCAGGACATCATTTTCCTGTGTAAGTCTTACTTTTGTAAGTTCGTCCTGCATGGACTTTTGTCCTTGCTTCAGATTAGACACTTCCAGCTTCAGATTAGACACTTCCAGCTTCAGGTCAGACATATCCTGCGTCAATACATCCTGCCCCTGTTTCAGAGCAGCCATATCCGCTTGAATTTGAAGCAGAATGTCTTTCATCTCGTTTGCTTCCATTCAAACCATCCTTTCAAAATCACCGATTTTTACATCCATCCGCATATACTCTCAGCAATTCTATCGCCCGTTCTTTTTGCGTTTCCGACAATTCCTGCACTACGGCAGAAAGCGGATCGGTATTTTTATGTGAACCCTCACCAAATAAAATATAATCAGCACTGATTTCCAAAACATCAGATAATGACATCAAGGTTGGAATCGAAATACCGCTTTTACCGATTTCAATTTGACTGATTTGCGTTTTATCTACATTACAGCGCATTGCAACATATTCTTGCGTATAGTTTTTGGCAAGTCTGGCTTTTCGGATTCTTTCAGAAATTGGCTTGTATTCATAGGCGGTTATTTTCATTTACACTCACCTCAGTATAGTGATATTTTACCACGCTTCCTCAATCATAATGGTGAGCAAAAATCTATATAGTTGAGTGGTATTTGACATTGTGGAGTAAACGATATATAATATATCCATCATTTAGAATTTTATCAGCTAACTGGCAATACAAATCAATTTTCAATGCAAATTCCTATAAACCACCATGCAAAAGGATGATGCCATGAACATCTATATCTATGATGACGATCCAGCTTACCGCCATCAGCTTGCAGCTCTGATGGAACAGCTTGCTGGAATGGACGCTCGCATCCGAGCAGCAGGAACACGGCGCGAGATGGAACGTCTGATTCAGTCAAGCGATGGCTATACCCTATTTTTGCTGGATATTGTAGACGAATCCGGCAACGACGTAGGATTTTATCTGGCGGAGCAAATCAAAAAGCATCATCCCAGCCACTGTATTGCATTTATCACAGGGTACATACAACGTCTGGTTTTATCTTCCAGATATAAATTGTTGGCAGACACTTTCATTTGCAAAGGAATCGGCAATCTGAAACAGGAACTGGCTGCGTTATTGGAATTTGCCCGCGCCAAAGAAGGCGGTATGCTGCACCTCAAAGGAAAATGGGGCAAGGTATATCAGCTCCCTTTTCGAGATGTCATTTTGTTTGAAACTGTCAAACGGAAACGGGCGCTGATGGTCTACCATGAACATGGCGAACTTCTGCTGCCGGCATACCTGAAAGAAATCCTGCCGCAACTGGATGGCCGGTTTGTCCGCTGTCATCGTGGATGTGTGGTCAACCGCAGCAAAATCCGGGAAATTGATACACGGGAACGCCTTGTCACCCTATCCAATGGCAAAGTCTGTCCCTATTCCAAACGCGCGAAGGAGGTGCTATTGGATGCTCTTTTTTGAAAGCGCCGGATACTGTCTGGCTGTCACCATCATGGCAAGCTGCGCCTGCAGGCGGCGGATAGAGTACGGCTTATGCTTCTGCATCCTGTGGGCATCTGACCTGCTGTGCAGCTATGTATTACAACTGGAACCATACTGTATGCTGTTTGTATCCGGCGCACTGTTTGTGTTTTTGCTAACTACCCACATCCAGCCAGCCCTTGCTTTATACCGGACGGTCACTGCCATCACGCTGGTGTATATGTACACCGTATTCTTTGCTGGCATTGCGGCATTGTTTTTCCCTACTTTATGGAATACAACGCCGTGTACCATCGCGATTACACTTTTGCAGGTTGCGTCATCGGCCTGTTTTCGGCCATTGGTCAAACAATACATCCTGCCAGCCCATATTTCCATCCAGCGCATGATTACCGTCACCGGGCTCATTGTCATTGGTTTTGGCGGTCTGGTTGTACCGCTGATGTACACCCTGCCATTCCATCAATTTTACGTTATAGTCTGCGTCATATTGGTTCCGGTATTGGTGTTCATCTTTTTCATGGCAAGCTATGCCACTGCCGCCGACTGCTTCATTCTTCTGGCTCGTTAAAATCGAATTCAAACAATTCATTTGGTGTGACATCAAAAATAACGCACATCGCCTCAATATTTTTATATTGAATTGAGGATGTTTCATTATTGATCATTTTACTAAAATTCTGAAAACTCATGCCTAATTGTTTATTTAACCAATATGGTGTTTTATTCCGTTCTTTCAAAAGCTCACGCACTCTCAATCGCAACATAAACAATTCACCCTCTTATCAATGTATACATATGATATTAATGCATAATTTATGTTGACATATAGATTTATACATTATATAATGTTTACATTACTTACAGATAAGAAAATTTCTGGTACAAAAAACGAACAGATTTATGGCCTGTTCGTCAAAAATTCAATATATTCTATGACTTTCTCTAATTGCTGATTGTTGCAAGCCTCCAGCAAACGGGCGATTTCATCTACTTTTGTAGCAACTTTTGTATCAGACGTGCCGAGCAACAAATAATCCGGCCTTACATCTAAAGCCGCACAAAGCTGCATCAGGCTTTCGATGCTTGGAATAGAATGTGAAGTTTCAATATTCGAGATATATTTCGGGGTTAACTCTGTTTTTTCGGCCAACTCAGCTTGCGTTAATTTCAATTGTTTACGGCGTGCAGCAACCCGTTTACCAATTTGGGAATAGTCAATCACCATAATATCACCTTGTATCAGTATATGTATTTTTTTTGCAAAAATAAACCCAATTAAAACGGGGAAAATCCGTTTTAATTGGGTATTACAAATTCCAGAACTGCCAGACCATCTGAAAGAGCAAATTCAGTAACGAAATAACCAGCGGCCCCCAAAAACCGTGAGCGGGCGGCGCCTCGCCGCCCTGCCCACGGGCAGACATTACATTAGGAGATGCACTAAATTGATACGGATTTTAATTGTGGACAATAGTGACCGTGCAGAACAGTTAAAAAATGCCATAGAACAAAACATATCATGTCCAGAACCCATGCAGGTGTTATGTGAAACGGATGAAAGGGAAGTGGTTTATCGAGTAGAGGAAGAAAACATAGATATTGTTGCCATTGGCTTGGAACGAACCATGCTGCACAAACGTATCCGTTACTGCAAAACCATCCATCCATTTATTTTACGATACTATAAAAATGATGCTATCACAGATATTTTAGACACCATCCAGATATATATATCGCCGACGACAGTAAGGGGGTACACCTATGATTCCTGAACCCAATTTAGAAGAATATATTGGACACCCTTTGCCGCACAACATCATGGGACGCAGCCCGTTTTGGCAAGGTAAAACCCTATGGGATTTTACCATTCCCATGAAATGTAATTATTTTTTGAAATTACCGCCAGATTTTGCACAGTATTACCGCAGCAGATACGGCGATACCATTGTAATTGTACTATTGATGTACCCATCCGGCTGCCGGGAAGTGAAATTACTGCCATATGACAGGTACATCCGCCCCTATATCAGCCCCATTTGTCAAGTACTGCAAATGGACAGGAAAAATCGGATTATTATCCCCGCCCCTTTTCGGGCATATCTCAGCAAATACGAGGCGTATGTAGACTTTACCGCCATCCATTTATATTAAAGGAGGATGTTTTCGTGAAAAACCGCATATATGCCATTTTGTTATTGCTATGTATGATTTTATCCGGCTGTGCCGCACCGCCAGCCGAGCAGCCACCCGCACAGCAACCGCCTGCACAGGAAGCACCCGTCCAGCAATCAGAAACTCCGCAGCAACCCGCTGCGCCATCCGACGGCCAGCCGCTGGCCACCGTGTACAACATCGACGTGGGACAAGGCGACAGCACGCTGATTGATGTGGGCGAATACGAAATCCTGATTGACGGCGGGGAGCGCAAAGCCGGGGACACAGTGGTAGATTTCCTTTCCAACAAAGTGGACGGCAAGCTGGAGCTGGTGGTCGCCACCCACCCGGACGCTGACCACATCGGCGGGCTGATTGACGCAATCAACGCCTATCCACCGGCTGAAATTATTGACAGCGGCAAAGAACACACCACAAAAACCTACAAAGAATACCTGATGGCAGCCGAGAGCAGCGGTGCGCTGTTTACCGAGGACGCGGACCGCACCATCCCGATTGCCGACAATGTGACCTTTGCCGTCATCGAATGTGCCGACAATGAATCGGAAAACAACAATAACAGTGTGGTCACTTGCCTTAACGTCGGCAGTCAAAAACTGCTGTTTGTCGGGGACATGGAAACACCCATCGAACAGGAATATATAAACAACTTTTCCGATGTCGATTACCTCAAGGTCGGGCATCACGGCAGCCACACCGCCTCCAGCAGCATATTTTTAGACAAAATCAAGCCGGAATATGCCGTCATTTCCTGTGGACTGGACAACCGCTACGGCCATCCACACCAGGAAACCCTTGATACCCTTACCAACCAAAATGTACAAACCTACCGCACCGACCAACAAGGAACGATAAACACAAAATGCTTTTCTGACCATTTGGAACTGCAAAGTGAAAGATAGAAAAAAACGAGAGTCGAATTTTAATATCAAAGGACGGTGAGGCACACGACTGATGACAAATATCCGAAAAATAACCCCTGTGGAAAACCACGGGG
>CALGRC010000029.1 GCA_937959315.1 uncultured Clostridia bacterium
GGGAAGCTAATATTTTTTCGTCAAAAACACGCAAAATTTCTTCGGCGTTTTCCTACATTTTTACTTTGGTATTGACAGCCGTTTCTATACTGCATCCGTAGGACGAGCAAAGCAAGGTGTTGTCCGTTTTTTCTGGGTTTAGTATATATTCGATAGTAAGGTTCAGCGTAGAACGGATAGGATGCGTTTTTGTAATTGCCATATCTCACCGAGCCTTTCCCGGAGTTCTGCAATATCTTCCCGGTATATATCACTGGTGGAATTGACGCGCTTTGCAATCTGGTTGATATTGCGGCCGATAGCGTGTAATTCCTTGTTCATTTCTTTTATGTTTGTGGTGTCGGTATAGATAATATACCCGTCAATCGCCATTTTCCGTAAGTACGCCCCGATCTGATTTGTCGGTACAAGCGACATCTTATATTCAATCAGTTTCCGTTCTTCCTCCGTAACAGGGCAACGGAGCACCATTTTTCTTTTTCGATTTGCCATAGTAAAATCCTCCGATAAATTAAGGTTTACAGACAATGGGTCAGCCATTGTCTGCATAAGTTCCGCCGACGAAAACAAGTTTTCGGGCGTCACTTAAAGGGTTTGGGAATATCCCAAAATTTTTTGACTGCTTCGTATAGTGCGAACAAAGGTCAAAAATCGCAAGTGTGGCTACACTTGCTGTGCTTGCTATTCCCTTAAAATTAGTTTTTGCTTATATTTAAGTAATCTCAAAACAGTCGGTTTTACACACTTTTTTACTTCTTTTTCATTATGACACTTTCTTAAAAATAAGATAATTCGCTTATTAACAAGCTACAGCAACAGGAGTTGACATGCTTCCGCAAACGTGCTATAATAGATTATATAAAAAGGCGGTGTGGAACATGGATTTTATGACGTCAAAAGAAGCGGCGAAAATTTGGAAGCTTACGCCGAGACGCGTATCACAAATGTGCCGGATGGGATATATAGAAGGTGTGCAGAAGGTTGGCACGGCGTGGATTATGCCGAAAGATACAAAAAAGCCCTATGACAGGCGGGTATCCTCAGGTAAATATATCGGTGTAGAAAGAAATCGAAAGTAATTAATTGCTTTTGTGATTCAGGGAGAAATAACAGATGTTTTGGAGTAGAATAAATAATAATCGTCAGATTGGCACGGCTATGATATGGCAAAGTATTTGCTTCGCTTTATGCTTTTTTTCGTTTATGATGGCGGAAGCTATGACAAACAGTCGGGCAGCCGAGCTTTTGGGAGCAGAATATGTCAATACTGTTTATGCAATCGGGCTTTTATGCACCGGCATTGGCTTTCTTTCTTTTTCGGCATTGAGGAGGCTGTTTAAAAGTGAAAGACTCAGAAAGGCTGTAATCTGCATTGTTGGCATTGTCTGCATCGTATCCTGCTGTGTTTTCCTCACAACAAATCATATTGGATTATTTGCCTTATTTGCAGGGATTGCTCTGGTGTCCTGCGGCCATATCGGAGGCTGCGTGTACTATCATCACGCAATGACTTTTTTGGGAAACCCATATATCGGGCGATCCACGGGTATCGGAATGTCAATAGCAATTTTATTACAAATTCTGATACATAATTTGATTGTAACGAAAGCAGTATTTATAATCAGTATTGCCATCAGTATTTTATTGGTGCTTTTCATTATTTTCCGCCTCCCTAAGGATTGGATGCTTGAAAACCCTCTTCCATATTCCTCAGAAAACAAGACCGATAAAAAAACTGCCGGAATACTTATCGCCGCGGTTGCTCTTATGTCATTGGTTTCGGGA
This sequence comes from uncultured Clostridia bacterium, assembly GCA_937959315.1. Lineage (GTDB taxonomy): Bacteria > Bacillota > Clostridia > UMGS1810 > UMGS1810 > CALGRC01. Next base: position 1,786 of record CALGRC010000029.1, read on the forward strand.
ACAATGGACGCTGTAATAACCTTTTTTGATGCGACAGGAGAAATTGATATATATTACGGAATGCGGCTGTTCTATGCACTGGGACTTTTAGCCGCCGGTTTTTTGACGGATGTGCAGAACAAGAAGTATCTTCCGCTTGCAACGGCGTGCATTATTCTGTTATCTTCAGCATCCACCGCATTACTTGGAAGTAATGCCGGAGCATATATGGGAATTGCCTTAATGTATTTTTACAACGGCTTTTATGTAATCTTCTTCACGGTTATGTTCTGTGATTTCGCGCCGAAAACCGGTCGCCCTGAATTCTGGACGGGCATGGGGCGTGTTGTGAGATGTGCCTTTGTAGCTCTCGCTGTTATGCCTGTTATGCGGGTATATGAAACTGCCGGCTCTGTGGCGCTGGTGGTCATAAGCTGTGCTTTATCAATTACGCTGCTTTTGGTTTTGCTTCCTCATATCGTATCCGCCCTTAAAAAAGAAGCGGAAGTACAGGCAGAAACGCTGTCTCACGAAGAACTTATGCAGCGGTTTGCAAAATCTCATATGCTCACGCCGCGCGAAGCCGAAGTGCTCGAAAAACTGCTTTCCACCGAAGAAGGTGTGCAGGAAATCGCTGACGGGTTGTTTATTTCAAGGCGTGTTTTGCAAAGATATATTTCATCTATATATGAAAAAACCGAAACGAAGTCAAGAATCGGACTTTTTCAAAATTATACTAAATATATTGCCCAAATCAAATAAAATGGCTGAGACATCGCATTTTCACAATGGGGGGTCACAAATGTGACCCCTCTATTTTTTTACGTTTTTTTTAAAAGTCACAAATGTGATCCCTTGTTTTTTTAGATTGACGCACATGTGACCTATACGAAACAGAGTGATTTTGATAGCATATTATTATGAAATACAAAATGCAAAAAGCTTATACGGCGAAAGGAGGAAATTCATGATGTCGATACAAAGAATACTGCCATACACAAAACAACTGGTACTTTTGGCACTCTATGATGTGTTGGAACAGGAAAATAGTGAATACCATAAAGATACCGGCGGCGATATCCATGCAGGCGTTACGGTTTACGGAAACTACAGCGAATTTTCCTTTACTGTATCGGAGGATATTCCGGCGACAAATCTTTCGGTTGCCGTTGTGTTGCCGAGTATCGGTTTGTCCGAGCAAGGTAAAAAGCGGGCGGAAAATTATTTGGCTGATCGTGTAGAACAGCTGCTGGAAAATGAGCTGAAGATCAAAAATTTAATTGCGAAACAAACAAAGGGGGCATAAAAATGAAAACAAGTAAAATCACAAAAGTTTTGACATGTATGCTGCTTATGGTGTGTATGCTGCTCACGCTGTTTCCTGCAAATTTTGTATTTGCGGAAGACCCTATCCCATACACGGCGCCGGAAATTATTTGTTTTTATCCGACGAATCCCAACATTTTGCATATTGATATTTCTTTTCCCGTAGAGCAAAACGACAATGTTTATAAGCTGTATGTGCGGGCATTTTATGAATATACGGTAAACGGCAATGTGTACCGTGTGGATAAGTATGAGGCCAGCATTTCCGCCTATGATGACGAAACAGGCGTTTATGAAAACCTTATAATCCAGCTTGCGCCGAATATGGGCGGGCTGTATGACGTGTATGTGGTGGCGGGCGCTATTTATTCAGACGGCACCATAGTGGAAACCGATCCGCAAAAGGTGCCTGCGGACCTCTTGCCGCGGCATGATGTAGAGGCCTCTAATGTTGTCAATAGTCCTATTATGGTGGCAGCGTTTGTGGGAACAGACGACAATGGAAACCCCGTCTATTCCGGCTATGAGTTCGGTCATGGATACGGCTCAGTGGAAGATAATCCTCTGGCAAATGAGGATGTTGAAATCGAAAACGCCAGCATCACCTACCATGACAATGTTTTGACGCTGAGCGGCTACTTTGGTGATATTGATATCAAAAATCCCTGGACCGGCTATGATGTGACAAAGCTGGTTTTGGACAACGCCCATTTTGAAACGCTTTATACCAGTACGCACAAGCCGCTGAACATTGAGGTGATCGGCTACAGCAGCGGAGTAATATGGTTTGACAACGGAACTGACATTCTTATGACTGCAGCTCCCGGGCAGCCGGAAATGCCAACCTTTAGCGGACCGCTTATTTCCCACGGGGCGTCCGGCACAGATGTGAGCGTTGCCATTCTTTCAAACATTCGGTATCTGGCACATTCCGATGACGCCAAGCCAAATTCCTGGTACCGGACCATCGGCATGTCCGCCATGGCTTTTGATAACTGCGATGTGGAGATCACAAACACCAACAACTTTAGGTCGGCAATTTCCACTTCAGATCATACCCTCGCCTCCAGCGCCTCTTTGTGGACAAGAATAAACGGGAGTTCCTTGATTGTGAAGGACAGCGATTTTCGCATATACAGCGACGCAAACGCCATAAACATCGGAAACAGCTATCCCTACGGTTTGCAGGATATGTTAACAGCCGATGTTGTCTTTGACAACTCCCGTGCAGAGATTCTTTTGGGGTTAACGGATAAAAGTTCATACACTACAGCTATCTACAAATCTGCAGTAAGCGCCGCTTTGGATGTGAAAAACGGAAGCTCGCTTAAGATTTACTCCAACAAGACGGGCGGCTATACGGCGACCGAAGGGTTCAATACTGTTCATGTGGATAAAACCTCCGAAATGCTGATTGATCTGAAAACTCCTTATAACGAAACTTTGAGCGGACGGTATCTTATGGGTATCACCTCAACCTACGACAACTCTCTGATTGATATTGAGGGTAAGCTCAATATATCCTTGGAAAACGGATACGAAAATTTTAGTATTACCCAGCGCGGTATCCGCTGTAACGGAACGATTCATTTCCATAACGGCGCCGATGTGGATATTTATGCAAAGGGCGGACAAGTATTATATGGAATTGATGTCTATGGCACAGGCTTAATAAATATAGATAATGCCGACGTTGATGTTACTATTTTATCCGACCCGACCTCTACCTCCAGAAGCTATGGAATAAACTCCACAACAAATACATTATCCAGTGCCAATGTAAAAATTGATATGCAGGGCGGCTACTGCTATAATCTTGATACAAGCAACCTTGCTATCAATAATACAAATCTTGAAATTGGTGTGCACCGCGGCTTAGATACAATTACAAAATATTCATATTTCGAACCATTTTATGTACGCAGTTCCACTGGCGCGACATTGACGGGCAGTAACACCATAACCGTGCGTGTTCCAAAGGAGTGTTATGATTACACAAAATCCAAAATGGACCGCTATTTCAACGGTATGAGCTATGACCTTGATAAGTGCATTTGCGAACCAGGCACAATCCACAGCGAATGTATGAAAAAGGCAGATGAGATAACGCCGTTTGTAGGAATAAGTGCTCCGCAAAGGGATGCGGACAGTATTCGTTTTACCGCTGCGTGGAACAGGGGCGCAGCCGAAACAGCTCAGCCCATTGCCGTCCTTTATGATCAAACAGGCAGACTGATCAGTCTGCAGTGTTTGCCGGATACCGTTGCAAGCAATGGAACCGATGTCACCTTTTCTTTGGACGAAACAGCCTTGACCGGGCCTTGCAGCGTGAAGCTCTTTTTGTGGGAGGACTTTTTGAAGCTTGCTCCTTTATGCGGCTTTGAAGAGGTGTTATTTCCGCCTTTATCAGAATAGCAGCATTGTGTGGAATAATCCTGATAAGAATACGCTGATACATAGCATGAATCAAGGCAATTTTGCAGCGGTTTTTGAAAAAGTAAACAAATTAACGCCTTCATGTTGAAGGCATGATGAACGCCGTTCGTCAGAAGGCATCTGCCTTTTTGACGGGCGGCGTTTTTTTGATATTGATTAAAAATGAAAGGCATGATAACAACGAATATTTTTGTGCGGAAGCAAAACAGACTATATTTTGGTGTGGCAGACACCGCCTGACGGCGGTATATCAATCTGAGCCGGACGGTCCTGCCGTGCGGTTAGGATTGGTGAAAAGTGAAGTGGCATAAACATCACAAAAAGATAGATAAACCGCCGCACGGCGGAAAACAGCTCTATTCCAATCGTGCAGCCAAATTGATTCCTTTTTTGAAGGATAGGTTTGGCTGTTTTTCTTTTTCGTGCTTCTTTTCATCTGCCCGTGCACCACCGTTTTGTGGTTTATAGCCATTTGACAATTCGGGAGGTGCAAAAAATTTTTTATAAAATTTCATTTCACACCGTGTTTTTTCGGCTGTTTTGGGATTACCTACATGAAAGGCAAAAAAGAAACACCAACTTTCTTAACGGAAAGGGGGTGAAACAATGGGCAACAATAACGAAAAGCGTATCTCAAATCAGTTTGGAGCGTTCTGTACCCGCGTACTGAAAAACGAAGCGCGCAAGATATATAAAGCGTATGCGGCACAGAGAAAACGGGAAGTGTCATTAGCTGAGCTTACACCGGAACAGGCGAGACAGCTATCCGGCGAGCACAAGTATTTCAGCGACCAGCACATTTTTAATGTCTTAGGCAAAGAGATTGTAGTTGTCGGTAATCTGCTCGCAGAAGCAATCAGGCAGCTTCCGCAGGAAAAACGTAACATTATTTTACTGTCATACTTTGCGGAAATGACCGATAAGGAAATCGGCGTCTTGCTCCAGTCCTATCAACAATCTATTTGCAGGCGGCGTGCAGCTTCCCTGAAACTATTGAGAGAGTATTTTGCAAAGGAGGGTATCGAATGGGACGACATGTGAACACGGCAGAAATTCCTGTTGCCGTCATTTCCGCTGCAACGCAGGGTAAGCCGGATGCGATTTCTTACGTCTTGCGACATTACAGGAAGTACATACGGAAATTAGCAACCCGGACGCTGAAAGACGAATACGGCAACGAATACCTTTTTGTAGATGAAGATATGGTAAACAGGCTTCAATCAAAATTGATATTCAGTATTATTTCCGACTTTAGCATTTTGCCCGCTTAAAACTATTATATGGGACGCGTGCCTTTCCGCGCCCTGCATTGTTAAACAGTTTATTGGTTTTTTCAAAACGCATTGCGGGAAAATGCGTTTTGAAAAGGCCGATAGCAGCCTTATATCTTGTTCTTTGACAAAGAAAGCGGGCTGCCGCAGTATAGGCAAACAAACACATTCCGTCCGTGCCGAGCTTTGCGGAAAATGCGCCATGACGTAGGCGGAGAGCAAACCGGTTTCCCGGTGCTTCTACCTTTTGCATATTGCAAAACTTTCCACCAGACAGAGCGATAACCATTTTACCGCAGTTGCAGATATGGCAGTCTGCAAGCCATGACGTGCGGACGCAATAATGATACTCCCGCCTTGAACGCGTCACGGCATTGGGCGGCTGCATGAGAACCATGCAGGGGTGAAATTCCCGTGGAGCGCAGCCGGCGCCGTTTGGATTTGCTATAGAAGTTTTAGATAGATAACACAGAAAAATTACCGCGACAGAAACGGAGGTAATGATGGCAAAAAAGAAAGAAGAAATAAAATTTGTTGTCGTCAGGCATCACAACGGCAGCAAAACATTAAAAGACTTGTTAAAAAATCTGATTATACGGGATATTGCCGATACAAGCAAAAAAACGGCTTGTTCAAAATAGAGAAAAAACAACGGAACGGTTGAAAAATCAGGGGTTGCGCGTTATAATAAGGATAACAAGCAATCCTTTATAAATGCTGTTTTGCGTTGTTGGAAAGGAGCAGAGATGGATTGTAAACAACGCGCAGCATTATATTCAAGGTTATCAAGGGATGACGGGATCGGTGAGAGCGAGAGCAACAGTATTTCAAACCAGAAGCAAATGCTCAGCCGGTATGCAAAGGAACACGCTTTCAGTATTGTAGACCATTATGTGGACGACGGCTGGACGGGGACGAGCTTTGAAAGGCCGGATTTTAAGCGTATGGTGGCAGATATTGAAAAAGGGCTGATCGATGTGGTAATTGTAAAGGATTTATCGCGTCTCGGCCGTAACAATGCAATGGTGGCGCTCTATACCGAAATGATATTCCCGGATAACGACGTCCGCTTTATTGCAATCAATGACAATATTGATTCCATTAACGGCGATAATGACATTATGCCTTTTAAAAGTGTGGTAAACGAATTTTACGCGAAGGACATTTCAAAGAAAATCCGTTCCGCATACAGGGTAAAGGCACAAAACGGCGAATTTACGGCGGCGTTTGCCCCGTATGGCTATAAGAAAGACCCGAACAATAAGCATAAGCTGATACCTGATGAAAACACGGCAGATGTAGTCAGAAAGATTTACAAGCTGGCGGCGGAGGGCGTAAGCCCTTATAAAATATCTATGATATTGAGAAAGGAAAAGATATTGATACCGCGCGCGTATCAGGCTGCCGAAACGGGAAGATATAACAACTGTTACGATACAGAACACCCGTATGATTGGTGCAATAATACAGTAACGATCATGATAAAAAACCGGGTTTACTTGGGCCATATGGTGAATAACAAAAGCACAACAAAGTCCTATAAAAACAGGAAACTTGTTAAACTTCCTGAAAGTGAATGGATTGAGGTCAAAAACACGCATGAGCCGCTTGTTGATGAAACAACATGGGAACTCGCCCAAACCGTAATCGGCAAAAGGAAACGTCCGATGGGGACGGGTGAAATCCAGATTTTCTCCGGGCTTGTCAAGTGTTCCACCTGCGGCTGTTCGTTGTCCCTTGCAAGGCAGAACGACCGGAAGGGAAACGGCAGCTTTGCCTGTTCAAAATCGAGAAAAAAGGGCAAGGCATATTGTTCTTTCCACTACATTACATACGACAATCTGTATCGGATTGTATTGGACGATATACGGGCGCAGGCAAGAGCGGCGAAAAATTTTGAATCAGAGTTTATTGACACGGTTGTCAGTTTGAAACTGAAAAAGCAAAAGGAACAGTGCTCAAAAAATGTGAAAAACATTGAAAAAGCGAAAGCTCGCCTTGCTGAACTTGAAAACATTATTAAGTGTTTGTATGAGGATAAAGTCAAGGGCAGAATTACGGACGCACGGTTTTCTTCGCTTGCCGACAGCTACGAGCAGGAGGAAAACCAAATCCGAAACAATATTCAGGAATGGCAGGCCGAATTGGATATCATCAGCGACACAAAGGAGCAAACAAAACTTTTTGCGGACTGCGTAAAGAAATATACGGATATAAAAGGACTGACAGCCCCGATTTTGAATGAACTGATTGAAAAAATCGTCGTGTATGACGCACAAACCATTGACGGCGTAAGGACACAGAAAATTGAAATATTCTACCGTTTTATTGGATTGGTAAATTAAAAGAGGTTTGTATCCCTACCAACACATCACTCCGGTGATGTTTGTGGATCCGTGGGGGATGGCAGTAACGTTAACTGGGACTGATAAGGAAATAAATCGTTCATTAACCGAAATGCAAGCTCTTACAAACGATACACTTGGACTAAATGATCAATCGCAGGTTGTAGATCGTTTTTATACTGATGGTAGTTTGGCGGTTACCGCTGGTGAGTTTTGCCAGTTGCTCCAACGGTTTCTTAATCAACCGCGTTATTATTTCTTTTTAATATACCTGGAGCATTTAAAATCATTATATTTAGAGGATTCCAAAAAAGATAAAAAATCTATTTTTGTAAGTAACAAACAAGGCGCCTCGTTCGAGGCGCCTTGTTTGTTGTATAATGAAAACCGCGCGATTATCGCGTGGTTCCCAAAAGGTTAACCGATGAGAAAAAACATCCTCATGTGATAATATAAAAGTGGACTGTCAGCCACACAAAACACATGAGGTGGATTTTATTATGAAAAACGCCTGGATATACGAGAGATATTGAGGCAGTTATGTCAATGGAAGGGCGTGGAAATCATAGAGAAAGCAGCAGATATTTAGAAACGCATTCGTATTTAGAATATATATTTTACAAATATTTTATTTGTCCTTTGTACGCCTTTAACAGATGGCTGCTATACTGTCCATAACGAATTTGTATAGAGGGAGAGGCCAGGGCTCATGTGGAAAAGGATGCTATCGGTTTTGTTGGCTGCTGCGCTATTGGCAGGGCCGGCAATGCGGCGCGGAGAATCGGCGCAGGCTGCAAGCGACGGGTGCAAGGTGATCGATATTTCAACGGCAGATGTTTTTGTCGAAAATACGGAAAATCAATTACAGATTACCGTTGGAAGTGTATATTACAGCGGTGATTTTCAGGTAACGGTATATGATGGCGGTACAGAACGGCAGAAAATTTATGAAGGCTCTGGGACCGTTGATGAATATGACTGGGAACAGGGCATGTATGGAAGTACGGTTGTATCGGTTCCGATTACCGGCCGGGCGAGAGGCATTGTCCAATATGATATCCTGCTTACTTATAACGGCATTACCGTTCACAACCGAACAACGCTGCGTGTTTATGGCGCAGGCGAAGTTACACAGGGGCTGCTGGTTACAGGCCAGCCGGACAAATACCGTGATATGTGTAAATTGCTCAAGCAAAAGGGGGTACAGATAACGGTTGCTAACGCTCCAGATGCGGAACGTGTTCGGCAGGCCGGCCTGGTAATAGTGGGGACAGACCAACTGCAGAACGTATCAGATGCAGTATTAAATGAAATGGGAAAGGCCAATGTTTTGCTGGTTCATAACAGTGCGGAAAATGAGCGCGCAAATCAAGTGCTCAGCAGCAGCGGCAGTCAATTGCGGTATGCACAGGAAGAAGCATTGGCCGGCGATTTGACAACACAGGAATACGGAAATTGTGTAAAATACGGGATTATCAGCACAGAACTCAATAAAGACAGCCAGATAAAGAATTTATATTTTCATATGTATGATGTTATACCGGTCCTAACGCAACAGGCGGATCGGGCAGAGACGGTTCTGAAAGCCAACAGCGATGCCGACGCTCTGGTTGTAGAACAACTGCCTGCCGGCAATAAAATTGCAGTGACGGGCGGAGATTTCTTTTGCGACGCGGAGCTGGCATTTTCTTCCGACAATCAATATGAGCAATTATTTTCTTCCTCCTCCTACCAGCCGGCAAACCAATGGACGGTGTCCAATTATCATGTTGCTTCCAATCTGCTTGATTGGCTGCTGCCCCAGCCGGTATACCGTGATATGGATATTCAAACGGTAAAAAATAGCGAAGATACGCCCGGGATGTTTGTATCTATCACCGGTACCGTGGTAACACCGTCCGAGTCAATTGCAGCAAATGGCACTGCATTCCAGGATTGTATTTATTTACAGGACGATACGGGCGGTATCCGTGTATTTGGGATCAACAGCGATGCTACCTATGCCTACCGTACATGGAAAATTAACGTAAAGGGATTTGTCAGCAGCTATGGCGGAGAGCGGGAGGTGGTCGTGTTTGATCAAACGCGGGATATTTCGGAGATTTCCCGTAAAGACCATAGTGTGGAGCCGCAGGATATCACCGCTGCGCAGATAAAGCAGGATTCGCTGGTTGGAAATTTGGTGCGTATGACAGGGACGGTTTCGGCAGCCAGTGCCGGGAGAATCAAGATAGAAGATGAAACAGGTGCGGCAGATGCGCTAATTGGACAGGATATTGGTTCCTCTGCTGGCAGTTGGCCGGTTGGCTCTTACGATCCCCGTATGACATACGGGTGTACGGCAGAGGTCACAGGCGTTTTGTCCAAGCAGGATGGAGAAAATGTTTTGCGTATTTTTGACACTGCCAATATTGTACTGCTTTATGATGCGGAGGGCAACCCGGCAGAGCCTCCCGAACAGCGGGTTTACCGGCACTTTGGAGGCGGCCTGAAGGAGGTGCCGCAGCAGCAGGATATCACAATCAATATTGGAAATGAAGCAAAGGAATTTACACCGTACATGAAAGCGCTGGCAGATTTGAGTGTGATTGATGCTGCATCGCTGCCGGGAAAGGCATTGCCGGCTGGCAGTGTGTTTTCAAAAATGCTGCAGGGCTGTCATTTGCAGGTACAAGGGACGTCAGAAGACAGCCTTACAGTGCGCAGCGCAGCAATCCAGGTATTGTCAGCGCTGGGATACCGCTATTTTTTCAATGGAAGTGATGGCGCGGCGCAGCAGGAGCTATATCTTCAGCAGACCGGGATTTTAGATGGAATCACAGCGGACAGGCGAAGCATCCTGACGGCCGGGGATGCGGCTAGGATGGTGTATAATGCGCTTACCATCCCGTTTTTCGGGGAAGAAACTCTTTCGGCAGACGGAAGCAAGCATTATCAGGTTTTGGATCAATGCATTTTGGATCAATTCCAGCTTACTTTGGCAAACGGGGTGATTTTGCAGACGCATTATACCGATGTACAGGGAACCCTGCCGCTGCGTACCGTGCAAATGCGCTATGAGGCGCAAAAGCTGGAAAATGGGCAAATCAGGTATATTGCCGGCGAGGATTTGTTTTACAGCGAACAGGATTTGACAGCGCTGGTTGGCATGCAGGTGACAGTATTTGTTGCAGACGGCGACGGTCATGACCGCCATATCACAGCGGTTTTGCCAGGCACGCAAAACACCGTTTACCAGTTGCCTGTGTCGGATTATGCGGGATTTGAAAATGGCAGTATCAAGCACTTGGATGAAGCGGGCAAAATTGGGAAGCTTCCGGTGGATCAAAATGCACAGCTATATGTCAATGGGATTTTTACCGGCGGTGTAACGGCAGAAAGCTTAACCCAGCCGTATGTAACGCAGAATAAGCTAACGTATGTATATGGTACCTATACCATCATTGATCATAACCGTGATGGCAATGCAGACGTTGTACTTGCCGAGGTGTACCGCGATTATATTGTCAACGCAGTTGACAAGCAGACGTTCCGCATTGATGACAAGCTGTCAGATGTTGCGTACAGCTTTTATTTAGACCCGAACGCCGGCCAGGATGTTCATGTGGCATATCAGTTCAGCGGCGGTGGCACGGCTACCTTTGACGACATTGAAAAAGGCGATGTGCTCAGCGTTTGTATATCCAAAATGGAAGGCCGGAATATACTGTGGGGAAAGGTTGTCATTACAAAGGGCAGTATCAGCGGGAAAATTTCGGCAGTTGACAAAGGAAGGATGCAGCTTGAGCTCAACGGCGTTTGGTATCCGTATATTGAAATCGACGATTTGCGCCAGGATGATTTTTTGTTCAACCTGGGGGATGAGGGAAAGTTCTTTGTCAATATGCAGGGTATTGTGATTATGAAGGATTTAAAATCCATGCCGTACTATCATTATGCCTTTGTGATTGCCTATGGCATGGTACGCGAGCAATTAGATGAAATACCCGCCATGTGTGTCTATTTGCCAGATGAGCATTGGGAATCGTATTATTTTGCTCAAAACGTCACAGTCCGTGACGGTGGTTTTTCTGAAACTTTAAAAAGGGAAGATTTGGTGGAACGGTATTTAAAGGACAGCGCAACCGGGGAGCTGACCCTGCACACCCGTACACTGGTCAATTTTGCGCTCAATGAGGAAAATGAGATTGCCACCATCAGCTTCCCGTCAAACAACAACACAGGCAAGAACGATAAGGGCCGTTTGACGCTGGACCGGAAATATAACCAGCCGAATGGGGATAACATTCCGGAAGAGGCGGTTACACAGGTATATGATGGGAAGCTGAAACGGATTGGAGATGCATTTTTGACAGAACAAACACTTGTGTTTGATGTTACGTTAAATGAAGGAGAAAGCCTGGGGGAAGTTGCAGATATTCAGGAACGTATCCATATGATTCCCGTTTCCAGCCTGCGGGATGGAAGCGCACCAGTCATTTCGCTGTTTGATATGGGGGATGGAAACGAATGTGCGGCTGCTATTACGGTAAATGCAGTGCGCAGTGCAAATGCAGCGGATCCGGTATTTGTGGTTAATAACGTTACCAATCTGCTAGACGCTTCCGGCAATACCGCAATCGCGGTTTATGGTTATCAGCAGGGAGAAGTGAAGCGTCTCATTCTGGACGAGACGGCAGAAGTGACGCATTTTTTAACTGGCAAACCGGAACTGCTGGGAAGCGGCGATGTGATTTTATATCATCAAAATACGGCACAGCGGGTAACGGATGCCCAGATTATTCTCAATGTGGGGATGGCAAACCACTATTTGCCGGATATATATGGAAATGGCTCGTTGCTGCTGCACAGCGTTCATTTTTACAGTGATGAGAGCAATCCGAGGCAGAAAATTGATTATTATTATGGCTTGGTAACAGAAAAGCATGCAACCCAGCCCTATGCAAAATTGGTATTGGCTCGGGACAATACCCCCAATCCATCTACATTATTGGATAAGCTAAAGGTGACCAGCATGGTGGTAACAGATGAGAATACAGTGTTTTACCGGGTTGACCAGCAGGGCCGCCGGGCTTTGACATTGTCCGCCCTGGATGATTGTATTACCGCTACAGCTGGCAGCTATGGGATAAGGGACGGGGATATGGCGCTGGTAAAGACAGTAAACGGTGTGGCGACAGATGTCATTTTCATTTCGCCAGAAACCGATGGATATAGATGATTGATAGAAAGAGGAGGAAGGCAGGAATGTGCTTTAAAAAATTGGCAGCGATATTTATGGCTGCTGTCATATGGGCGGTCATATCTATGCCCGCTGGGGAAATAGCGTTTGCTGCAACTTATAGCGACGTACCGGAACAAATTGTATGCAGCCCGCACGGCGATTTGAAAACACAGGTGGGGTTTGCATGGGTAACAGGGAAGAATAACTCGGCGGCCGTGGTACAAGTGATAGAAAAAACAGGTGAGAGCCCCGCCTTTACAGCAGGCACTGTGAAAACATATCAAGGCGAGGCGGGCGACATTGACAACTGGCGCTGGCACAAGGCTGTTGCAAGCGGTTTGCAGCCAAGTACAACCTATCAGTATCGGGTGGGCGACGGCGCCAACTGGAGTGATACCGGAGAATTTACGACCGCGCCAGATACAGAGGGCGCCATTGACGGTGGATTTTCTTTTTTACAGGTAAATGACCCGCAAGGTACTTCCATTTCTGGTTATACTGCGTGGGGTACTGCGCTGGAGCGCGCGGCAGAAGTATTTCCTGATTATAAATTTATTGTGCATGGCGGCGACCATGTAGACAATGGCAGTGATGAAAACCAGTGGCAATGGTTTTTCAAAACGGCGCAAGATACGTTGAGCAATTCTATCTTTGCCAGTGCGACCGGCAACCATGACGCTTATACCGGCAACCGGTTTGCTTATCGGTTTCCTTATCAAATGCCAACCGATTCGCCGACGGCAATGGGAATGTATTATTCCTTTGATTATGCCAATGCACACTTTACGGTGATTAACGCGCAGGCTATCAGCGATTCCAAACAAATGGACTGGGTAAAATATGATATCGCAAAAAACAGTAAAAAATGGAACATCGTAATCATTCATAACCCGTTGTATACCAACGCCGATCACTATGCGGAAGTGGACATCCGCAATCAGTTTGAATCGGTTTTGAACGATATGCTGGGCGTAGATATGATTTTTGCCGGGCATGACCATATTTATAACCGTACTTATCCAATTTTAAACAATGCGCCAATCCCAGGCAGCGCACTGCTGACCAATCAGACGGTTGCCGGACAGGCAGGCGTCAGTTTGTGGGATAATCCGGTTGGGACGCTCAACCAGGTGAACAATGCCTGTGGTACAAAGTTTTATAATCTCAATGTAAATGCAGATACCAAATGGTTTGTACCATTGCCGTTTGCCGGCGGTGCATATGGGTACCAGCCAGGGCAGGCGACGTTTGCCGGGGTTACGGTAACCGAAAATGAGATTGTCAATACCGTATATACCGTGAACGGCTCCAGCCAGACATTGCTGGAAAGCAGCGGTATCCGCAAGGACCGCCAGCAGGTAAATCCGCCCAAAAATGTGCAGGAATCCTATGATCCGGACAGGCGCCGGCTGACCATTACCTGGGAAGCGCCTGACGCACAGACAGATGCGCGGCAGGCAGCACAACAGTTTGTTGTTTATGATGAAAACAATGCGTATAATTCTTATTACACACGGTTTTTAACAGGGAATTCCGTAACGCTCAGTATTCCGCAGGATATTTATGAAAAAACAAATTTTGTCGTAAAAACCGTTGGTGTACACTCTTTTTCTGAGGCGGCTTCTATGCAGGAGGATGCAGAACCAGTTACTTTTACGGCTGTTCCAGGGGTCTTGCGGGCAGATTTGTCATGGTCTGACCCGGCTGACGGCATGTCAGCACAAACATTGGAAATCTCTTCTGACGGGCAGAATTGGGTGGAACTTTCTGTCAATCCAGTGGGCGGTACCGGCAGCTTGCAGGATGCACGGCTGACGGCGCCGCTGGATCTCCCTGACCGGTCGGCACAGGTGGCAGGGCTGCAAGCGGGCGTTCCATATTATTTCCGCCTGACGATAACTGGCGGCTCGAGTGAAAATACCTATACTGCCCAGGCTGTGCCAATCGGCGACGGCAGTATTACCGGCACAGGGGATATTTTGCTGGAGCTGCGGAGCAGCGACGGTACGCCATACAGGAATATCAGCCAATCCATTGCGCCGGGTGCAGTCGTTGCGGTGAAAAACAATACCGGCCAGGCACAGACCGTATTTTTGCGCGCTGCCATGTACCGCAGTGGGAATGAGCTGTTGTATTACCGCATACTGCCGCTTGTCAGGGATTTGGCGCCTGGGGAGACGGCTGCCGTCCCGCTGGGCAATCTGGATGCCATCGATACTACCGATGCACAATGCTTTAAGGTGATTTCTTATATTGGGCAGCTATTTCCGCTCAATCCTGGGAATTTACCGCTGACACTGACAAAGTGAAATCAAAAAGGAGCAGGGATAGATGATGAAATACAGGCGATTGATTGCATGTTTTATTGCGTTTTCGATGATGATAACCCTTTTGATGCCGTCGGTTTCGGCACAGGCGGGGGATATTGTGTTGGCGGGAACCGGTACGGCGGAAAGCCCCTATGAGATTGGGACGCCGGATGAGCTGCTGTTTGCAGTAGAGCGTCACAATGCAAAGGATCCCGCTTACTGGAGCGATAACGGTTCTAAGCATTATAAGCTGGTGGATGACATCGACCTGTCGGAAGTGGATAACTTCCCGATGTTTGATAAGTTTCAGGATGTGTTCGACGGGAATGGAAAAACCATATCCAATATGACGATTACCGCCGATTATCCGGATGGGATACCGGCCAATGAGATGGCTGGGTTTTTCAAAACCGGCAATACAGGTATGGTTGTCAAAGATTTGATTTTTGATCATGCTTCCATTACGCTTTCCGGCACAGATATTGGGCAAAATTCCCAGCGTGCCGGCGTTGTGGTTGGATATATGTACAATGGCTACATCAGTGGGGTGACGGTGAAAAACAGCACACTGGATGCCTACGATACATTTGACAGTGCGGGAGGCATTGCCGGCGCGGCAGGCAGCTCGTCTGTGATAGAAGACTGTTTTTTCAGCGGGACTGTGAAAGCGGCAGGCAGCGCCAGCGGTATTGTTCCCATGATCCGGGCGAAAACCTCTGTGCGGAACTGTATTGCTATGGGTGATTTCGCGGCAAAAGGGATTGCCTCCAAATCCATTAAGGGTGCGGGAGGCATTGCTGTACGGATTTTTACAGATGGAGATAATGCCAAGCTGGAAAACTGTGTGATGTACAGCGGCACTGTATCCCATGAGGGCGACCCGGTATGGGTAGGCCGTATTCTGGCGCTGGACAGCGGGAAAACCTCTTCTGTTACAGGCAATTTGGCAAATGAAACGGTCACATTGAACGGGGAACCTGCGCAGGCCGGAACGGAAAACGGCGAAAATGCAGCAGAGGAAGAGCTGCAGGCCCAGGCGACCTATGAAGCGCTGGGCTGGGATTTTGACGCCCGCTGGGAAATGGATGAGGGCGCGGGCTATCCGGTACTGAAATATGAAGAATCTGGGGCGCCGCTGATTACGACATCTGTATTGGCAAATGGCAGTGTGGGCGCCCCTTACCAAGGGCAGTTGTCCGCAACAGGCGCGCAGCCAATCACATGGTCGCTGGACAGCGGGAACTTGCCGGACGGCTTGGAGCTGGATACGGAAACTGGCGAAATTTTTGGTACGCCGACAAAACTGGGGACATACACTTTTTCGGTGAAAGCCGAAAATAGGGAGGGTGCAAATACCAAAGAAGTGTCTATCGCCATTGGCCTTGCAGGAACCGGCACGGCGGAAAGCCCCTATGAGATTGGGACACCGGAAGAACTGCTGTTTGCAGTAGAGCGCAACAATGCGAAAGACCCCGCCTATTGGAGCGACAATGGTTCCAGGCATTTTAAGCTGGTGGATGACATCGACCTGTCGGAAGTGGAAAATTTCCCGATGTTCAATCTATTTCAGGACGTATTTGACGGCGGCGGCTATACCATCCGCAATATGGCCATCACAGCCGATTACCCGGAAGGCGTCCCGGTATCTACGCTGGTTGGCTTTATCAAAAAAAGCGAATCGGGTATGCAGCTGAAAGATGTTATTTTTGAGAATGCCGATATCCAGGTCACCGGTACAGATATTGAACAGAATTCCCAGCGCGCTGGCGTCGCGGTCGGATATTTGTACAACGGCAAAATCAGCGGCGTCACGGTAAAGGATAGCTCGATCGATGTATACGGCACGTTTGACAGTGCAGGAGGCATTACCGGCGCAACCGGCGGTACAGCCGCTATTGAGGATTGCTTTTTCAGCGGCACGGTCAAAGCGGCTGGCAGCGCCAGCGGCATCGCCCCTATGCTCAGAGGGAATACCGTCGTCCGCAATTGCTTTGTAAACGGGGATTTTACGGCGCAGGGCATCGGCCATATGTCAATACGCGGCGCTGCCGGTATAACTGTACGGATTTTTAATGACGGAAACAACGTAAGGCTTGAAAATTGCGTGGTATATGACGGAACGGCGGCGTATGAAGGGCCGTCTTCCTTTGGCGGACGTATTTTGGGGCTTGACACCGGGACTGGTTCTGTTATTGCAGGCAATCTTGCCAATGCCGCTGTTACAGTCAACGGCAGTGTAGTGGAGCAGAGTACGCTGAACGGTACCGATATGCAGCCGGAACAGTTACACCAGCAATCCACGTATGAGGATATCGGCTGGGATTTTACATCCAGATGGAGGATGGAGGACGCGGGATACCCGGTGCTGCGGTATGGAGAGGCGCAGGCGCCGTATATTACCACCACGTCGCTGCCTGATGGCAATGCGCATGAACCGTATATGTATACCCTGACTGCGGATGGCGCGCAGCCAATCACCTGGTCGCTGGAAAGCGGAAAGCTGCCGCAGCGACTCGA